>CAYUCT010000044.1:0-1699 GCA_964443565.1 Candidatus Woesearchaeota archaeon | reverse complement strand
AATGCTAAAAAAATAGGATATTTAAGGTTTTGGATTGAAATATTAAATTAAAATGTTGGATTGAGATGTTGGATGGAGATGTTAAATAGAATTATGGATAAATAAATGAATCTTCTCTTTTTTCTTCTGTCAAAGGAGTTAAATCTGCCTGTATTTTTCGAAATTCTTTATATACCGCCGAATAGTCCTGTTTTAACACTTGATATGTCTCTGGCCCTAATTGTCCTGCGATTAGATATGCGAAGAATTCGGAATAATTATCTTTGGCAATATTACTGTTCATTTCTAATCTTTGAATATATTCTAATGTATTTTTACCAATATAATTATCGTTTATTGCCTTGTCAATATCTGCCCCATATAATGTATCTTTAAAAAATTCATAAAACTTAAAAAAAGTATTTTTACCTTTTTTTGCAATGTTCTTTTCAACAAAATATTGGTGTGCCCGTTCATGAAGAATTGTTTGCCATAACTCGGGAGTATTTACTGTTTTTTTGTCAATTATAATTATTGGAATTTTGGGATTAATTTTTTTTAAAATATTTTTGGTTTCAAAATTATTAAAAAGTTTTTCTTTTTTATCCGAAAAAACACCATAATTTTGCTGATATAATTTTCCATTATTAAATATATCAATATCTAAATCTAAAACAATTTCATTCCCTAGTAATAAGGTATCTAATGTTTCTTTTGAAAGCTGATTTTTTAAAAGATAATCAGAATAATTTTTATTTATTTCTTTTTTAATTCTGTCTTTTTCAGAATAATAATCAATATATCCAAATTTAGCGCATCCTGTAAAATTAGAAAACCCAGATAAAATTCCTAAAAATAAAATCAATTGTGAAATTTTTTGATTTAACATTTTAACAATATTATTATTCAAATATAAATATTAAAGCTAAATACAATTATTTAAATTTATGGTTTAAATTTATTTTTCTAAATTTACTAATAATCCGTCGTAAAATTCTTCAATATCCTTAAACTTTTCAATTTCTTTCTTTGAAAAAGCAATAAAAGTTAGAATAAAAGTTTCCTTAACTTTATTTTTAAGAATTTGCATTGAAAGGAGATAATTTTGGATAATTTTTCCAAGAATTTGTGCTTTTATTCTTTTATCCAAATCGGATTTTAAAAAAGAAAGATCTTCAATTATCAATTTTTTCTTTTCTCCTGCAATTTTTATAAGAACATGATTTAATCCAGAATTCCTATAATGGGTATAATCAAATTTCCTATTAAATTCTGGAGAGATTATACCCGAAATTTTTTTATTTTCTAAAGATATTCTATTAATTATATCATTTAAACCAAGAACAAAGATATTTTCAAATTTATGAGAAGATTTGTCTATTGCTCTTCTTAATATTTCAATATCCTCAATATTTAACAAACAAGAGTTATATTCTTTAAAATCCGAATATTCGCCCTCATTTATTGAGTTTATCTCTTTAATAAAAAATACATCGGAATATCCTTTTTCTTTTGCTATTTCCACTATTTCTTTGTTTCTTTTACCAATAAAAAATAATTGTTTCATGTTGATTATTTCTTGATTATTTTTATAATTATCTTTTTAATTATTTTAAAACAAATAATTTATCGTCGTTAACTTCAAATATACCTAACTTTGATCCTACATCTATCCAACCATGGGCATAATTAAGCGCCCCAAAAGCAGTCACATAATCTC
>CAYUCT010000043.1:0-1970 GCA_964443565.1 Candidatus Woesearchaeota archaeon | reverse complement strand
TGTGTTGGGTGTGTTTGGTTTTTGTTGTCCAAATATTTGTTTTCTTTTTCTTTATATTTTTCTGCATGCTCTCGCGACTTTTTTTCAAATTCACTGAATCCTTTCATTCTAAACTGTCCTGTTGCTTCTTCGCCAGGTAGATTCTTTTTCTTTTGTAAGAAACTATAATCATCTATTTTTTTATTATTTTTTATTTTAATACTATGTAATATCCCCAATAATTTTTCAATGTCCATTTTGTTTTTTTATATATTTATTTCACGTAATAAATCTACAACATCAATTTGTGGTCCGGGTTTTATAAATTCATTTTTGTTACAAGATTTTTGAACTCTTTTAAATATTAATTCTGCTTTATCTTGTAAATAGATGGAGGTTGTTAAATTTTCTAATTCTTTTATATTTAATTCCCCATATTTTTTAACGGTTTCTTCAATCTTTTTATTTAATTTTAAATTTGAAATCTTTCTTTTATTTAATTTTATTAAATACCCCTTATACTCTTTCCAAGATTTATTAATAATTCCGTCTTGTTCAAGAGAATGAATATACTCTTCAACCTTTTTAGAATAAACTCCATAATGAAAAAGATTATAATACTTTTTATTTTTGCTAGAAGAACATAAATATACCATTTTTTGCAAATATCCCCCACCCAAACTTCTTTTATGGTGCTTTTCTTCCATATTTACAAGCACATCAATTATTGTATTTTCTATTGTATGATATTGTTTTTTATTTGTTGTCATTTTTATTCAGTATATTTTTCTCGTATTATACCTTATCTAATTTAGTATCTAACATTTGGCAAAAGACCACTATTTTTATCAAACAATGCTTGAATTTCATCTTCTTCTTTAGGAGAGTATATGTTTGGGATGTTATTTTGATAAAATGCTTGTTTTGCAATCAGATCTGTTAATTCTATTCTTGCAGAAAGCTTGTCAATTTTTGAGCCCATGTCTTGTCTAAATGAGCCCATTTCTTGTTTAAATGAGCCCATTTCTTGTTTAAATGAGCCCATGTCTTGTTTCATTGAAACTTCCAATCCGTGAATCTTTTGAGATAATTTTTCATAAAAATCATTAATAGTCATTTCTTGATTATTAGAATATTCTTTTTTTGGATTATAGTTGTTGCCCATTTTAATTAACTAGTTATTAAATAGTTTAATCTGCTTTTCTTTTTAAAGTTTATTGTGATATAATGAACAATTAAAGAAATCCATAAAGAGATCAATAAAAAATTAAAAAAATCATTGAAATCTCATACCATAAGCTTTTTAAACCACTTTTTTCTTAAATAAATAACCAAATGACCGAGAGATTAAATATGAGGGAGGTTAGCAAATATGGTATCAGCATACGAAACAATTGAAAACGCCAAAAAAGCTGGCAAAATTGAAAAAGGAATAAATGAAGTAACAAAAGCTATTGAACGAGGAACTACAAAATATGTAGTTGTAGCAGAAGATGTTTCTCCAAAGGAAATTATACAACACATTCCTTTATTATGTAAAGAAAAAGGAATACAATGCGAAATTGTTGACAGTAAGAAAAAACTTGGTTCAGCAGCAGGCATTGGAGTTGGAGCATCAGCAGTAGCTGTTATTGAAGGAAATTCCAAACCAGAAGATAAAAAGAAAAAATAAAACCAATAGTAAAAAAATAAAATAAGAGGTTTTATTTTGTTTTTATTTTTATATTAAAATATTTAAAAAAAGTTAAATTTAAGAGATATAAGAAGCGGATAATTGATAAAATGGCAGAAAAAAATCAAAAAACAAAAGACACAAAACCCCAAGAAAAAAGGGGACCAGATAGAAGTATGGGTGGAATTGCCCTACCGGCAATAGTCGAAGAGATTCTTGGAAGAACAGGAACAAGAGGAGAATTAACCCAAGTTAAAGTCAAAATAATTGATGGAGACCAAAAAGGCAAACCTTTGAGACGAAATGTCAGAGGACCAAT
>CAYUCT010000042.1:799-1972 GCA_964443565.1 Candidatus Woesearchaeota archaeon | reverse complement strand
GGGTGAATATTTTTTTCATTTTGGTAATTTGATAACATTTAAGTTTTTAAATTACCAAAATGAAAAAACTATTCACCCCAAAAGCACAAGAACGATTGATTAAATTTTATTCTAATTTAAGACATAAACAGGGAACACTAATGATTAATGACTATGGAGATGATACACCACTTTTTTCTACAAGAGACTTAAAAAAACTAAAGAATCAAGCAATTAAGATATGCAATCAAAGAAAAGGAGAAAAAGTTTCTGTGAAGGATGTGAATAAAGCAATTAAACTGCAGAATGTCCATAAATTAATATTAAAATAATTCTTACCTGTCAGCGCTCCTTAAATTAATAAAATAAACATTAACAACATTAGCCTTCGCAGTTAGTTTCAGGCGAAGGACAAAATGAGCAACCTTCAAATAAAATAGAAACATTATAAAAATTTATTTTAAAAAGTGTTTTCGTGGGAAACTTGCGAAAACTAAAATCATTTAAAATATCTATCCAAAGATAGTTTATTAAACAAAATCCAATATTTGTTTAATATTATTAAATATTGTTAAACTAGTGTTTAATAACAAAAATTCTTATTAAACAAAATAGCTATAAACTTTAATAAGAAAACAAACATTTATATATCCGATTATCTAAAAAACAATATGGAAGCTTCTGAATTTAAGGATTCTTTTGGAAAACTTATTGAAAGGGAGGATAAAGAACATGGAAAATATCTTTCTTTTATTCCAAATAAATTACCCCCAAATTTTGAATATAGTCAATCATTGGTTTTAGCGCTTTCAAAGGCAGACAGCACATTAAGTAAACTCTCGGGGGCGGGGTTGCTTCTTCCAAATCCTGATCTTTTAATTATTCCTTATTTAAAAAAAGAAGCATTGTCAAGTTCAAGAATCGAGGGGACAAGGATTTCTTTATCTGACTATTTTTTATTTGAAGCAAAAGGAATAACAAAAGAAGACATAGAAGCAACAGAAGTTGGAAATTATATTCGGGCAATTAGATTTGCTTTGGAAGAAATAAAAACAAAATTAATTAACCCCGAATTACTTAAAGAAATGCATAAAAAATTAATGAAGGATGTTAGGGGAAATGAACTCCTTCCCGGAAATTTTAGACCAGTTCAAGATTGGATTGGCCCAACCAAAACCAAACACACCCAACACA
>CAYUCT010000042.1:0-789 GCA_964443565.1 Candidatus Woesearchaeota archaeon | reverse complement strand
TATATCTGTATCTTTCTTTTTTCTTATTTTAAAATCCAAACCATGAAGAGATTTATTAATGAATTGATCGAATATCTTAATACTCCTGACGAAGTGCCTCTGTTAATAAAATGTGCTCTTATGCATTATCAATTTGAAACAATACACCCATTTTGTGATGGAAATGGTAGAATCGGAAGGGCATTAATAACACTATATTTATGTAAAAAAAATAAAATATCTAAACCCTTACTTTATGCTAGCGATTATTTTGAAAAACATAGAAGAGAATACTATGAAATACTTTTAACAACAAATAAAACTGGAAAATTCGAAAATTGGATTAAATTTTTTCTAGAAGCAATTAAGGTTCAATCAGAAGACGCCTTAGATCGAACAATTAAAATTGAAAAATTAAGAGAAGAGTATCAAAGAAAAATAAAAAATCATAAACAGGCAAACAATCTCCTTAAGGTAAGTGATACTCTCTTTTCAAATCCTTTTGTTCAAATTAATCAAATTGCTTCAAAACTTAATGTAACATATCCAACTGCAAAAAAAGCAGTTGATAATTTAGTCAAATTAGAAATTTTAAAACCGATGAATGGGATTGAAAGGAACAAAATTTTTGTCGCACATGAAATACTAAATATAATAACTATCTAAAATGATAGAACTACAATAAATTGTAAACAAATATTACCATTATCATCTTATTAATTAGATAGATATTCTAGATTATAATAAAGAAGTTGTAATTAAATCCCCAATTCTTTTCCTAACACAAAACCCCCAAACACACCCAACACA
>CAYUCT010000041.1:0-2378 GCA_964443565.1 Candidatus Woesearchaeota archaeon | reverse complement strand
GCAGTTTTATTTTTTTCATATTCTTCCATTATTGAAATCATCTTTTTTGAATAATCCCTAATATCCCCAGAACTAATTGAAAATTCTTGATTTAATTTTTCTTTTAATCGTTTAGAATCAATTTGATTATACAATTCATTAATACCCCCTTTTGCTGTTCTCATTAAAGATAACGTTTCTTTGGATTTATATCCTTCTTCAATAAGTTTTTTACATTCAGGTAAAATTTTTTCAACAAGAATTTTTATTCTTTTATAATCCTCAAATTCTTCACCATACTTTTCATATCCCAACATTTTTTCATCTATTTCTTCTTCTTTAAATGGATCATTTTTTAATATTCCAGAAATTGTATTTTTAATATTTAAAAAATCTTTTTGATATTTTTCTTCTTTTTGTTTTTCAGATAGATATTTTATTTTTTCTTTTTCTTTTTTGCGTTTTATTAAATCTATATCCTCTAATTCTTTTTCTTTTTCTTTTTCTTGCTTCCAATTTTTTCTATCTTGTTCAAAAGTATCTTCATAAGGGATATCATCTAATCCAATATAATCTCCAGTTGTCATATAATTTAAAAAACCCCGGGGTATATAAAATTTGTTATCACAAGTTATAATTCTTATTGCAACCATTATAAAACACAATAGAAACTTTTAAAAATAAATCAAATAATCAATTAGTAATAAAAATGACAGAAAAACAACCTGTATACATTTTACCAGAAAATATTCAAAGAATGATTGGCAGAGATGCTCAAAGAAATAATATCCTAGCTGCAAGATTAGTCGCCGAAACCGTTAAAACAACTCTTGGACCAAAAGGTATGGACAAAATGCTTGTAGATAATATTGGAGATATTATAATCACTAATGATGGAGTTACAATTTTAGAACAAATGGAAATTGAACATCCTGCCGCAAAAATGATGGTTGAAATTGCTAAAACACAAGAAGAAAAAATTGGGGATGGAACAACCACCGCAGTTATTCTTGCAGGAAAATTATTAGAAAATGCTGAAAAATTATTAGATGAAAGAATTCACCCAACAGTAATCGTAAGAGGCTATAATCAAGCAGCAAAACAAGCAAAAGGAATTGCAAAAGAATTGGCAATTCAAATCACCCCAAAAGATAAAAATTTATTAAGAAAAATTGTTGTTACTGCAATGACCGGAAAAAGCGCAGAGACCGAAAGAGAAAAACTTTCAGAAATTATTGTTACTGCAGTTTTACAAGTAATGGAAGAAACAGAAAATAAGATTGTTGTAGACAAAGAAAATATTAAAATTGAAAAAATGAAGGGGAATGGAATTGAAGATACAGAATTAATCAATGGAATTGTTATAGATAAAACAAGAATAAATACTGATATGCCTTCACAAGTTAAAAATGCTAAAATTGCATTAATTGATGCTGCTTTAGAACTAAAAACACTTGAAGGAAATACAAATATCCAAATTACTTCTCCAGAGCAATTTCAAGCTTTTTTAAACCAAGAAGAAAAATCTATTCAAGATATGATTGAAAAAATAAAAAAAGTTGGAGCAAATGTTGTTTTATGCCAAAAAGGAATTGACGATGTTGCACAATATTATTTAGCAAAATCAAAAATTTATGCTGTAAGAAGAATAAAAAAATCAGATATGGAAAAATTAGCAAAAGCAACTTCTGGGAGAATTGTTTCTAATCTAAATGAACTTTCATCAGAAGATTTAGGAAAAACCTCGATGGTAAGAGAAATTAAAGAAAATAATGATGAAGGAATGACTTATATTACTGGTTGTGACAATCCAAAAGCAATTACTATCTTAATCAGGGGGGGAACAGAACATGTTCTCGATGAATTAGAACGAGCAATAAAAGACGGAATTGGAGACGTTGCAGCAGCAATTGAAAACGGATATGTTGTTGCTGGCGGAGGAGCATTTGAAATGGAAATGCTTTCAAGATTAAAAAAATTTAGTAATACTATTAAAGGAAGAGAACAACTTGCAGTTAATGCATTTGCCGAAGCATTAGAAGTAATTCCAAGAACATTGTCTGAAAATGCGGGATTAGATTCAATTGATATTTTAACAGAATTAAAAACAAGACACGATAAGGGAGAAGATAAAATGGGTTTAGATTTATCTTCAAATGAAATGAAAGTCACGAACACAATTGATGCAGGAATTGTAGAACCACTTGAGATAAAAATTCAAGCAATAAAATCTGCAACAGAAGTTGCAACAATGATTCTAAGAATTGACGATGTAATCGCTTCTGGAAAAGGCTCAAGACTTCCATCCGGAACTCAGGGAATGGAAATGGGCGGAATGGATTAAAGTTAATAATTTCTTAATATTCTTACTTTTACAAACCGAATAACCAAAACCTTTT
>CAYUCT010000040.1:0-2574 GCA_964443565.1 Candidatus Woesearchaeota archaeon | reverse complement strand
ACATCTATCCAACCATGGGCATAATTAAGCGCCCCAAAAGCAGTCACATAATCTCCTTTTTTTTGAAAAAATGAAGCATCATTATAATATCTTTGAGCCATATCAATTATTTTTTCCGCTTCTTCTTTTTTGTTTTTATTAACCGATATTTTAATAATTTCCAAGGCCTTTCCAGTAATTTCAAAATATTTTTTTAATTTTTCAAGGGTTATTTTATTCTTTATTTTTTCTTTTATTTTTTCTTTATTTTTTAAGACCATATATTTATAAATTTTAAATAATTTAAAAACATATCTTAAATTAGATTTTAAATAAGAATTAAACAAATTTAATGCCAACTCAAAAAAAAGGGGATTTATTCATTGTAATTGAAGGAATCGATGGAACAGGTAAAAGTAGTATTACTTCTTTATTACAAGATTATCTTTCTCAGCACGGAAAAGAGATTATACTTTTAAAAGAACCAGGAGATTCAGAAGCAGGAGAAGAGATAAAGAAAATAATTCAAGAAAAAAAAGCAAATTCTTTAACAAACGAACAATGGACAGAATTATTTACTCAAGATAGAAAAAATACCGAAGAGAAAGTTAAGGAAGCGTTATCTAGAAACAAGATTGTTATTTTAGATAGATATTATTATAGCACCTTAGCATACCAATTAAAACAAAAAGATTGGCAAGAATATGCTTCTAAATTTTTAAAACCAACATTAACGATTATATTAGATAATGATGTGGAAACTTCTTTAAGCAGGATTAATTCTAGAATAAAATTAAAAGAAAAAAATGAAAAGAATACAAAAAAAGCTTATTTTGAAAAGAAAAAAATATTAAAAGAAGTTAGAAAAAAATTTTTGGCTATTCCGAGTTTTTTAAATGACAATATAAAAATTATAGATTCTTCTAGACCATTAAAAGAAGTTTGGTTTGATGTTAAAAATGAAATTAATAAACTAATTAAATAACCTTTTAATTAAATAACCCTTTAATCCCAAACTTATAATTACTTATTTCTTTCATTCCAAGAAGCATGACCCCATTGAACTAATAAATCCACCTTAAAATTTTCTAAACCAACAGGAGTATCACATGCCCCAAAACAACTATCAATCCAGATAAGAACTTCTGATTTTGTCTTATTTTCTATTTCTTGAGCAATTTCTGTTGAAAGAGATTTTAATCCTTCTGGAAACTGTAAACAAACTATCTTTGCTTTTTGTTTTTTTATTTCTTTTATAACTCTGTCTATTTCAAGTTCATAGTTTTCCTTTAATTGAGAATTGTATTCACTTAAATCTGGCATTTTAGTATATTTATCCCCTTTATTTTAATATTCTTTATTTAATATTCTTAATTTAAGATTCTTTTTTGAGTATTATTTGCTCAATATTTTTTTTACGTTCTTTATCTAATTTTTCTAAAAGTTTTTTTGTTTTTTTATTTTGATAATCTAAATCTAAAATTTTATCTTGAAGAATATTCAAATCTTCTTTTAAGCTAGAATTCATTCTTAAAAAATATGCCGGGGAATAGTTATTATAGTCATCCGAGGGAGTATCGTTTTCCATAATAATATTAAAAATAAGAGATATTTAAACTTCGCGGTTTTAAGAAATTAAAAAAATAAACCCCTGATAATATTCAATAAAATAAAAAATTTATTTTTCTTTCAAACCCTTATCAATCAAATCTTTTGGCCAACCAGAATCTAAAAGTTTCTTTTGTATATCTGAATTAGACATTCCAGAATTTCTTGCGTTCTGAATATATGAAAATAGTTCTGGATGTTCTCCAGAGTATGCTGGTTGAGATAATTCTACTCGATTAGGTTTATTACTTATACTAGAAAGACTACTCTTTTTAATTCCTGGTTTTTTAAACATAAATAAAGAAACAAATAATCCTGCAATAATTGCGATTGGAATTCCAATTTTTAATGCTAATGGGACATTATCCAACGAGATTCCTGAAGAACATTCTCTTGTTTCTTCTTTTGGTTTTAATACATTTGTGTCACAATTATTATTGTCTAAACAAACTTTTGATTGAACACCATTTCTACAACTAGACCATTTGCAATCCCAGTTTTCAACACAGCAATCTCTTGTTTGAACATATTCATAATTTCTTGAGTTACATTTATTATTATCCGAGCATATTTGTGTTTGCTCTCCATTTTCATCACAATATCCCCATTCAGTGCATTTCCAATCTTCTTTACATCCATAAACACAAACTTCTGCTTCAATATTTGAAACACCACATCGGGTACATTTTCTTGTTCTTATACCATCTAATGAACAAGTTGTCCAGGTATCACAACCCCAATCTTCAACACAAATCGTACCTGTACCCGAAGATCCTCCACCGCCTCCACCTCCGCCGCCTCCAGACGAGGTTGTACCACAATCAGCGTTATTATTACAATCATCATTCTTATTCATACCAAAACCAATTACACATTGTTTATTGGCATTACAGTAAGTATAGGAGGTATCATTAACAAAGAAATTTGAAAGGGTATTTGTTATTAATTGTTCTTCTCCACTATAATTATATTTTAAAGAAGCATTTA
>CAYUCT010000039.1:0-3176 GCA_964443565.1 Candidatus Woesearchaeota archaeon | reverse complement strand
TTCTTTTCTTTTAATTCTTGCCAAATACTTTCAGTAATAAATGGAATTATCGGAGCGCATAATTTTATTAATTGTAAATAAGTTATTTTTATTATTTTTTTTGCATCAATATCATTTTCTGTTAATCTTTCCCTTATTAATTGAACATATTTTCTACTTAATGTGTTTAACCAAAATTCTTGCATTAATTTTGTTGCTAAATGGGGATGTAAATTATCTAATTCATTTGTTACATTTTTAATTAGGGTATTTAATTTTGAAATTATCCATTTATCTTCTATTTTCAATGAAGTTTTATTTTTTTTGGGGGTATTTTGAATTAAATTTTTTAAATTATAGAGAATGTTTAAATTAGTTTGTGGTTCTTTTAATACATTATAACCAAATTTTAATTCTTGCGATGGATCTTGAAGAGAATATAATAATCTTAAAGAGTCTGCTCCAACTTTGTTAACCACATCATCAAACCAAATTGCATTCCCTTTACTTTTGTGCATTTCTTCTCCTTTTTCATCTTTTAATGTTTCATATCCTAAAATTGATTTAAATGGGGTATTTCCTGTTAATGTAATTCCTGCCCACATTATGGCATTAAACCACCCCCTAAATTGGCCAGGCATATTTTCGCAAATAAAATCGGCAGGATACCAATCTTTCCAATATTCTTTGTTATCTAGATAATTTAATGTTGAAAACATAACAATTCCTGCATCTAACCAAGCATCTCCTACATCTAGAACTCTTGAAATTTCTTTTTTGCATTTTGGGCAAGCAAGTTTTATTTGATCAATCCAAGGACGATGTAATTCTTTAAGATTGTCTACTAATTGTTTATCAATTGCTTTTTCTCTTAATTCTTTTAAGCTACCAATAACTTCAATATGCCCACAAGAACATTCCCAGATTGGAAGAGGCACCCCCCAATATCTTTTTCTAGAAATTAACCAATCTCCCATATTGTTAAACCAATCTTCTTGTCTTGTTTTACCATATTCTGGAAACCAATTTATTTTTTTGTTTTCTTTTATTAAATCCTTTCTAATATCTTCGCATTTGATATACCATTCATCTACTAATCTAAAAACTAGTTCTTCTCCACATCTCCAGCAATGAGGATATCTATGTTTGTAGGGTTTTATTTTATAAACAAATTCTCTTTTTTCTAGGTCTATTAAAATATCTTTAGTTACTTGATCATATTTTTTTCCAGAAAATTCTTGAAATCCTTCTAAAAATATTCCTTCTTCATTTAAAGGAGAAATTTTTGGTAAATTTAATTTTATTCCTAAGTCATAATCTTCTGCACCACAACCTGGGGCGATATGAACTATTCCTGTTCCTTCTTCACCAGATGCTAAATCCCAAACAACAACCTTATGATTTTTATTTGTATCTTGTTGTATCTTTAAATCTTGATAAGGCATTTCATATTCGGTATTTTCTAATTCTTTTCCACTTTTATTTGAAATAATTTGATAATCTCCTTCTAATTCTGATAATCTTGATTCTGCAAGCCAATAATTTTGGTCTTTATTTTGTACTTTTACATAATTTAAATTTTTATTTACTGCAATAGCAATATTTGCTGGAACGGTCCAGGGAGTTGTAGTAAAAATTAAAAAATAAGTATTTGGTTCATTTTTTACTGGAAATTTCATAAAAAGAGCCTTATGTGTGACTTCTTTATATCCTTCAGTTGCTATATCATGTTTTGAACTAGAAGTTCCACATCTCCAACACCAAGGAACAGCATCTTCTCCTTTGTAAAGCCATCCTTTTTCAAAATATTTTTTTAGAAGATACCAATTGTGTAAATTGTTGTTATCGGTCATGGTATAATAAGAATTATTCCAATCCATCCATTGCCCTAATCTTATAGACTGATTTTTTTGAATATCCGAAAATTTTTCTACTCTCTTTTTACAGCATTCCGCAAAATTTAAAATTCCAAATTTTTCTATATCTTTTTTATTTTTTAATCCCAATTCTTTTTCTTCTTCTCTTTCTATCCATAATCCTTGACAATCAAATCCATTTTGAAATCTTTGATCAAATCCTTGCATTGCCTTGTATCTTTGGAACAAATCTTTGTATGTTCTTCCCCAAGCATGATGAACTCCTAAAGGGTTATTAGCAGTTATAGGACCGTCTATAAAACTCCATTTTTTATTTCCTTTATTTTTTTCACGAAGTTTTTCAAATATCTTTTTTTCTTTCCAGAAATTTAAGATTTGTTCTTCGTTTTCTTTATGATTATACATTGTATTTGTAAAATGTAAAAGACAGAAATCATTTAAAAAACTTTCTTAATTGTTCAATTTTAATTAATATTAAAATAAAAAAATATAATAAAAAGAAAAAATAAAAAAATAAGAAATTTACCAACTATCGTCTTCATCAATTTCGTCTTCTTCTAATTCGTCATCTTCAACATCTTCATCTTCATCTTTTTCATAGACTTTTTCTTTTATGGGAGATTTTTTAGTTTCTTTTTCTGATTCTTCATCTTCATCGTCATCATCATCTGCCCATTCTTTATCGAAATCGTCTTCTTCTTTTGACATTTTTTTGCCTCCTTATTAATGCATAGATTTTAATCTAAGCATCATGTTTCTGTTTATAGATTTAAAATTTATTTTGTTAGATTGTTTTTATCTATTTGATTTTTTTATGGCGATTTTAAACTTTCAAAGTAATGGCTAATCTTTTTATTTAGCAGCCATTCTTCGTTGTTTTCTCTTTCTCTTTTCTCTCTTCATTCGCTTTCTTTGCCATTTCCATCGCATCTGTCGTTTTTTCTTCCAACGTCTAGAACTTCGTTTCATTTTAACTTTTTAATTTGAGATATCATCTCAGAATTTAATTCTTGAATTTGTTCTATTGTTGAAATTAAGATTTTTTTAGCATCCTTTCCTTTTGTTTCTAAAACAATGATTGGATTTTTTGATGGATGGTCTCTTTTCCATACTGCTAAAATTACTCCTTCTTGTTCCCATAACATATCTCTTAAAAGCTCTGCTATGGTTAAGTTGTCTATCTCTACTTCAATTTTTTCTTTTTCTACTAATAGAAAGTTAATTTTCATAGTTTAGTATAAAATTGTCCATTTTTAAATGTTTTTATGTCTATTTTTGAATTTAATTTTTAAAGAGATATTTATTTTTTGAACTTTTTTC
>CAYUCT010000038.1:0-3483 GCA_964443565.1 Candidatus Woesearchaeota archaeon | reverse complement strand
CTTCCAAATAAATCTTTTTTTAATAATTTTGGAATTTCTTTAGGGACAATACCCGGTTCTCCTTTTAATGTTAATGCTGCTTGACTCGCCTCTACAATGCACATATAAATGTTATCAAAAACATCTACTTTGATTCGTTCAACATCTCGTAAATAAGATTGAATATTCAATAATTTTTTTATTAAAATTTCTTTTGTTCCAATCATTAATCCCTTTTCAATATTTATTTTTACAACATTAACAATATTTAATGAATCATGGATTATTTCCCCTTCTCGTATACTTACTAAAAGAGGAGTGTTGTATTCCATTAAATCTTTAAAAAATTCTTCTATACTAATTTGTTTAACATCTTTAACAGAATAATATTTTTTGAATTTTTCTAATATTGAATTGTCTAATTGTTCTGCAGAAATTAAATATAAATGTTCTTTATATTTCCAAGCAGCTTTGACTTTTCCTTTATTTTTTATATTTGATTCAACACTATTTTTTCCCATTATTCCCTCTTTTATTTTTTGAAGATTATTAAAAAATTAATAATTATATACTGCTCGTTTCTTTGTTTTAAGGAGTTAATCTATCTTTATCCCTTGGAAACATTGTGGCTTCTTTAATATTATCTAATTTGCAAATCATTTGTGTTAATCGTTCTAATCCAATACTCCATCCACTATGGGGTGGTGCACCATATTTAAAACTGTTTATATATGCCCTGAAATTTTCTGGATTTAATCCTTTTGCTTTAATTCTTTTGGATAATAAATCTGGAAGATGAATTCTTTGTCCTCCTGAAGAAATTTCTACCCCATTATATAATGCATCAAATCCTTCACTCAACTCTGCATTTTCTTTTTCATCTTTTGGCATGATATAAAATGGTTTTATCTCTGAAGGCCAAGAATGTGTAAATACAATATCTCCATCATACATTTTGCATAATTTTTTTTCTTGTTCTGGGCTAAAATCATCGCCATATTTTCCGCCTACTTTTTTTATAGCTTCTTCATAACTTAAATAAATCCCTTTTGGAATTTTTAATTTAACATTTAATAATTCTAATTCTTTTGAACAATTTTTAATTACATTTTCAATGATCACTTTTACTGTTTCTTCAAGTTCTTGCATTATTTGAATTTGATTTGTAAATGCTACTTCAATATCCATCTGTCTTATCTCATTGATATGCCTTGTGGTATTATGTTTTTCTGCTCTCCAAACAGGAGTAATGGTGAATGTTTTTTCAATTGAGCAAGCAAGCATTTGTTTGTATAATTGTGGGCTTTGTGCGAGATATGCTTTTTTTTCAAAATATTGAACCGGAAAAAGTTCTGTTCCGCCTTCACTTGCAGCAGAAATAATTCCTGGTGCTTGAATTTCCATAAATCCTTTTTTGTAAAAATGTTCTCTAAATGCGTGTGCAATTTCATTTTGAATTTTGAATATTGCTTGAATCTTTCTTTTATGGAAATCTAAAAATCGATAATCTAATCTTAAATCTTGTCCTGTTGTGATTCCTTTTTCAACAACTTGAATGGGTAATCTTTCTGCAAGGTTAATTATTTTAATTTCTTCAATTTCGAATTCTATTTCGGATTTTGTTACATCTGAGCTTTTCACATTTGCTTTTTTTGTTTTTCCAGTAATCTCAATAACACTTTCAAGTGTTAATTCTGAAAATTTTTTAAATAATTTTTCATCCTTAATAACACATTGCACAATTCCTGTGATATCCCGCAATAGAATAAATTTTATTTTTGCTAAATCTCTCAATTCATGGCACCAGCCGAATAATGTTGTTTTTTGTTCTTCTTCTAATTCAGAGATATACTCTCTTTTTGTTGAGTCCTTTTGTATTTTCATTTTAAGTTATTTATTAATGGAACATAATTTTAGTATCTTAAAATATCAAATTATTTCTTTAATAATTTATCTAAAGTTTGAATTATATTTTCTGTTTCTGTTTTTCCTTTTAATCTTCCAATCAACATTCCGGTTATAGTTTTTTCAGGAAGATTTTTTATTTTATCTTGATTTTCATCTAAAAATTCTTTTATTTCTTTTTCTAATTCTTTATTTGAAAGTTTTTTATTTTTTTTAATAGATTCTTCAATATCTTTAAGTGTAAGAAAATCATAAATTACTTTTTCAAGAGAATCTTTAGAAATTTCTTCTTTTTTAATTGCATTTAAAATTCTAAAATAAATTTCTTTATTTAAAATATCCAAATCCTCGTCATTTAATTTGTAATGTGCTTTTATACTATCTGGTATAACCGCAATTAATTTGGCTATGGTTTTTCCATCTTTTCCATCATATTCTTTTAATAATTTTTCAAATAGTTGTATTTGTCCTCGTTGAATCATTGCTTTTGCTAATTCTGAATTTATACCTTTTTGTTCTAATTCTTTGATTATGTCCTCTTTCAAAATTATTTTTGGGAGATTATTTTTTATATTTTCCACAAATTTTTTTTCTAAATAAATATATGGAGTGTCTGTTTCAGGATACATTCTGGATTTTCCTGGGAGTGGTCTCAAAAAATTAGTGCTTCCATCTTCATTTGCTTTTCTAACTTCATTTCCAATCGGTTTTTTTAATTCTAAAAGTGTTTGTTGTCTTTTAATTTCTGTTTGAATTGTTTTTATAATTAATGTTGGTTCTTGAACCCCTTTTATTTCTGTTCTTGGATTATTTAAAATTGAAAGATTAACGTCTTGTCTTATTGTTCCCAGCCCCCTTTTTACATTGCATGTTCTTAATATTTCCCCGATTTTTAATGCAACTTTTTTTGCATCTTCAGGATTATATATGTCCGGGGAAGTAGCAATTTCAATTAATGGAATTCCTAATCTATCAACTCGGTAGATTACTTCTTTTTCAGTTTCTGAAATTTTTCTGCAAGAATCTTCTTCTAAGCATATACTCTGAATTCCTATTCTTTTACTATCAATGTCTAAAAAACCATCTTCGGCTAAAAGAAGTGTTCTTTGAAATCCAGAAGTATTAGAACCGTCAATTACTGTTTTTCTCATTACCTGAATAATTTCAAAGGGTTTTGCATTGAGCATTAATGCTAATTGTAATCCAATTTTTAAGGCTTCTTGATTTATTTTATGGGGTGGTTCTTCATCAAATTCAACTAAGCAAGTAGAATCTGAATATCCTTCGTATACAAAATTTTTATTTTTTAAAGATTCATATTTTGCAGCAACATCAATTTTTCCTTCTTGTCCTTGTGTTGCAATTAATTTTCTTTTTATCTTTATGTCTGGAATATCTTGTCTTAAATTTCCAGAACATTGGCAAAATAATTTTCCAGTGTCTAATTGTTGATGAATCTCCAAGCCAATTTTTAATTGGATATTAGAATAATCTATCTGTTTTTCCAAATAATTTATTTTAATTTCTTTTTCTCTCTCTCTTTCTCTTTTTTCTTCCATATAAAACAGAATCAAAAAGCATTAATAAAAGTTACTAAAA
>CAYUCT010000037.1:0-3733 GCA_964443565.1 Candidatus Woesearchaeota archaeon | reverse complement strand
ATATTGCTGATTCTTTTGGTTGATGATAAAGCAATGGAACACATAGTAACATAAAAAACCCTAATACTATGTTTGTAACTGCAAGCCATGCCTGTGTCCCCATACCATAACTGATATAATTAGCAATTGCAAAAATTATCCCCATTACCATTGTTACAATTCCTGCAGATAATGTAAGAATCTTTGCAGAGTCCAATACATGACTTTCAATTATTGTGGAAACACCTTTAGAATTTTCGGTTCTTCTCATAGGTTTTGCATGAAAACTAACTTTTCTAACATTTCTTGCTCTAACAGCAGCCTTTCTTGTTTTAGATTTAACAGTCTTTTTCACCATCTTTTTCTTTGCCATTTTAGATAATATTAATAAATCATTTCAATTTAAAAACATTCTCATTTGATATAATAAAAAATAAACAATTTTTTCAACATTAAAAAATAAAAGTTGAGTCTCCATCTTCAGAAAAGAGATATGTACCAGAATAATATCCATTTTTAAGTATGCTCTTTATTTTTGGTTTAGAAATTTTGTATAAATCATAAATAACAGTAGCATCGGTATTTCTTATATCGTAGGAATGATGCACTAAATTTGAGCCATCATTTTTTAAATCTTTTATATTTATATTGATTTTATATCCTATTGCAAAATTTTCTCCAAATATTGTATCTTTTTCTTTTTTTCTTTCATCATATTTGCTTCTTGATTCAAAATAAAATTCTCCTTTAAAACTATTAAAAGAATTATTAAATTCATTATAATAATACTCTTTTTTATACTCTTTTCCGTTTTCTTTAAAAATAATTTCTAATGCTTTTTGAGATAAAAATGGACCAATAAAATCATCATATCTCCCGAATTGAATCATTTTTTCAAATTTGTTTTGATATGCTGGAAAATTAAAATAAACTTCTATAAGATTCTCGTCATAATCAATTTTTTTTTCGAAAGAATCTCCTGCAACAATTTTTTCTCCTTGCCAACCAGTAGAATATATCCCTTGAAATTTTTTTTGGCCAAACTTTTCTTTTGCCTTCTCTTTAAATGTTTTAGTCAACCGACCATCATATGCTTCATCAAAGGTATACCTTGTATAAACATCAGATTTAAAAGTAAAACCAGAACCGGAATTAAAATTAATTATTTTATTTAATCCAGGGTATAATCTCATAATTTTATTATTATGATAATGCACATCGAATTTTTCTTCTTTATCACATCTTTCATCTTTATAAAAAGAGTATGCATTCCATTCAACATAATATATTCCAGGACTAACTTCAATAGATTCTTCAATCTTAGTGAATTCAAAGAAAAAAGGACTAAATTTTTTTGAAAAAATATAGTTGTCTAATTCATCTAAATCAATAGCAGAACCATCGGATAATATTCTAACTAAATCCATTTTAACTATTCGGATATTCCGTGGATCACCTTCATCAAATTTTAAAGTAAATTTTGCATTTTTTTCTGGAACATTTAATCGGATTATTTGTCTTTCTTCTTTATCAAAAGGGATATTGAGAGGAGAATCTAAAAAAAGAGTATCATTATCATTAAAAATTATCTTTTCTAATTTTAAGTTGGAAAATCTAGCCTTGGAGTTAAATTTTTCTTTTTCAATATCAAAAGCATACTCTTTGCCTATATCATCTGAAAAAATAAATTTATTCATATCTTCATTCATTGAAGAAACCAACTGTTCATCTAAAGATTCGAAAAATATATTCCCAAAAAAAGATTTGTTAGAAGAATAAATATTTAGGGTATTTGTTGCTTCAATAACAACACAATCATTTCTCATTTTCATTACTTCTGGATATTGCACATCTAATTCTACAGGAGAAATTCTCACATCTCCAACAGGAATAATCTCCCCATTATTTATGTCAATATTAGGAAAAGAAACAGTTGATTTTCCTTCCGGAACATGAATTATTTTATCTGAAATTTTTAAATCTGTTTCTTCTTCAGATATTACCTCAATATCTAATTGCTTATTGTATTTTTCATATGGGTCTTCTCTAGGGTTATAATCAAAATTAAATCGGATAGTATCTATGTTTTTTGAGTTTAAATTCGGAAAGTCTTTCTCTGTTTTTTTTGATGAATTAAAACTATTAGAATTATTAGAATTATTTGTGTTATAATTTAAAGTTTCTTGAGTTTTATGTTGATTTTTATTTCCCCGATTATCGGAACAACCATCAATCAAAAAAGGCAAGGATAAAATTTGTGCTCCAATTAAAAATTGAGTTAATGCCATTCCAAAATTAAAATTGTTTTTTAATTTCACTTTTTTATTACCTCTTTAATTAAATTAACATTAATTCTGTGCCAGATATACCAACATATATTTAATACAACTTTAAGGTTTATAAATTTTTTAGTTAAAGTTGATTATTATCCCCATAATTTAAATTTAGTTATATTAAATAAATTTTGAAAGATATTTTATTTTTAATTGGTTTATTATTTTTTCAATATCTCCTATAGCACTCAATGTTTCTTCCATTAAAACTGGTTTGGCATAATAATTAACACCATTTCTCATCATTCTAAATCTATCAAATTTTGAAAAAATTGCATCTTCTTTTAAAATTTCCTTCAAGAATAAAGCAATTGCTTCATGGGTATATATTTTATATCCTTTAGATAATGAAACTGCTTCACATATTTCTCTCAGTGCTTCATAAAAATTAGTAAAGATTATAGAAGAATTTTGATCATTTAATGGAATTTTAGAAAAAATTTTAAAACAATTATCAGAAAAATTAATTAATGCAATTATTCTTCCTTTATTTGAAATTGTTTTTCTCACATTTCCTTTTTTTATTTGATCTTCCCAACTTAAATTCATAAAACCTCCATAAATCCAGTTAAAACATCCCCATTAAGGATACTATTAATCAAGTCAGAATTTTCTTTTTTATTTTTTTCAAATTCTTTTTTATTCATAATATGTAATTGAATGGGTCGATTTATTTTTCTTTCATAAACATCCAATTTGATCTGTTTTTTTAATTCAGTAAGAATAAATAAATCTAAATCACTATTTTGGTTGTCTTCTCCTTTAGAATAACTTCCAAAAACAACAATTAATGGAAAATTAAGTTCATTATTTAAAAAATCTAATAAACCGGATTCTATTAACTTAAATTGATTATAGACCTTTTTGTATTCCTTATAATACATATTTTCGCTATTTGATCCATATAATTCTAGTCCCCTTTCTTTCTTGCATCTGATCAATTTCATTACAACAAAGGGTTTAAGAAATTTTTTTATGGTTATTGGACTTTTTTTTAATTTTCTTGCTAACTCTCTTAGATGAAATTCTCTTGTAGGTTCTTCAAAAAAAACCCTTAACGTGTTCATTTCTTTAAACATTTGTTTAGAAAAGTAAACAGTAGTTTATAAATCTTACTAAAGACATTTAAATTTATTCCAATCAATCTAATTATATAACTTATAATTTAATGGCTATTGATATGATTTCCCTTGGCTCCAGCGAATGAACGAATGTGAATGAGCGTTCTTTAATTTAACAGGATATAATTTGATTTCCCAAGTTCCAGCGAGTTAGCGATAGCGTGCGAGCGTGCATAAAGTTTAACACCTTATCGATAAACGAGCGATAGCGAGTGAACTAAAAACTAACTTAAAGGAAGGATTACATCTAAAGCCCAAGAAAGTAAAACTTTCTGGGCCCAGAAAATCTTTGATTTTCTA
>CAYUCT010000036.1:2154-3872 GCA_964443565.1 Candidatus Woesearchaeota archaeon | reverse complement strand
TTTTATTTTATTTTCTTATCTATCCCAAAAAATTCTTTTGAGTTTATATCTGTTTGTTTTTCAATTTCATCAAAAGAAATATTTTTTTCTTTTGCAATATATTCACAAGCAATTTTAATACTTCTAGGATCATTTCTTTTTCCAAATCCCCACCAAGGAGAATCTGTTTCAAGTAAAATTCGATTTAAAGGCATATTCCTTGCAAATTTTTTATATGATTTAGAACTTTTAATTCCAGGTCCAATAGAGATATACCAATCATTTTTTATTACCCTATTTAAAGATTCTATATTCCCAGAAAATAAATGGAATAATACATTTTTGCAATTATTTTTTTCTAAAATATTAATACAATCATCTGTTGCATCTCTACTATGTATTACCAATGGAAGATTTAATTCTTTTGAAAAATTAATTAATTCTTGAAATAATTCTTTTTGTCTATCTCTCCATTCCTCTTCTTTAATCCAATGATAATCTAATCCCGTTTCGCCAATAGCAACAATTTTTTTATTTTTTCTTTCTAAAATTTCTTTTTTTAAAATTGATTTAAAAATATCTATCTGCTCTCTCGTAATTTCTTTAATATATTCCGGATGTAATGAAAAGCAGGTATAAACAAAATTTGGATAATCTTTTGCAATTTCTAATGTTTTTTGGATATCTTCAAAATGGGCACAGCAACTAACAACAAACTTTAATTCTTTTTTACACTGTTCTATGACTTGTTCTCTATCTAAGTCGTAATCTTTCTGTTCTAAATGACAATGATTATCTATCATCTAACTAATTATTTAAATAAATATTTAAATCTTGTTTGTTTTTATAAATCAATAAAAATGGAAAAAAAGAGAATAATAAAAAAAGAAAAACAAAAAATATTAAATAAAAAAACAAAAAATCATGATATTGCTATTGAAAAAATTTCTAAGTTGTATAAATTAGCAACAAGAGATCCAAAAACCGGATTATACAATGCAGGATTTTTTTATAATGAATTAAATCATGAAATATCTGTTTCTTTTAGATATTCCCAACCACTTTCCATCATTTTAATAGATATTGATAATTTTAAAGAAAAAAACACAGAATATGGATATTTGAAAGCAGACGAAATATTAATCAAACTTTCAAAAATAATTTTACAAGCAAGAAGAAATACGGATATTGCTGCAAGATTTGGAGGAGAAGAATTTGTAATACTCCTTCCAGAAACAACCGAAGAAAAAGCAATAATTCTGGCAGAGAGAATAAGAACATTGGTTTTTAATAACAACTTTTTAAAAAAATATGGTGTAACAATCAGTTTGGGAGTTTCTTCAATTATTGGAAAAACAAATAAAAAAAATCTTGATGAAATTGAAGATTATTATAAAAAAATAAAAAAATTTGAATCTAAAGAAGACAAAGATGTCTTTTCTTATTTAAAAAAAATTGATCTTCCTGAAAATCCTAAAAAAAATAAATTAGGAGAAATATTATTTGAAAAAGCAAATATCGCTTTAAAATATTCTAAATCTAATGGGAAAAATAGAACTACAATTTATAAAGACGAATTATTAAAATTTGTTAAAAAAAAACATAATCATTAATCAAAATTAAAAACCTTTAAATATTCCTTTTTTTATTGAATAATTATTATGGGCTCGTAACTCAGTTTGGATAGAGTGCCAGCCTTCTAAGCTGGAAGTCGCAGGTTCAAATCCTGTCGGGCCCGT
>CAYUCT010000036.1:0-2054 GCA_964443565.1 Candidatus Woesearchaeota archaeon | reverse complement strand
CTGTCGGGCCCGTACCCGTTCTAACTCTTACCCCTACATTTTATGTAAAATAGAAAGATTTATAAATATGTAGAGGTAACATATTTAATGATATTAAAGAAAAAACAAATAAGGAATCAAACTTATTACTACTTAGAGCATAGTTTTAGAAAACAAGGAAAAGTTCAGAAAAAAGAAGTTTATCTTGGCAAGGAAATCCCTAAGAATATAGAAGAAATCAAGAAAAAATTTATTTTTGATATTTATAAAGAAAAATGGTTTGAAATATTTGAAAAAATAAAGAAGAACTATTCTAAAGAAGAAAAATTAACACCTAAATCTGCAAAAGAAAAAGAGACAGAAACTTTTAGTATTAAGTTTACTTATAACACACAAAAAATAGAAGGTAGCAAATTAAGTTTGAAAGAAACAGCTAATTTACTTGAAAGAGGAATAACCCCAAAAGAGAAACCAGTCATAGATATAAAAGAAGCTGAAAATCATAAAAAAGTTTTTTATGAAATGATAAAATATCAAAAAGAACTAAGATTACAGATTATTCTTTATTGGCATAAAAAATTGTTCCAAGAGACTAAAGAAGATGTTGCTGGCAAGATTAGAGAACACCAAGTTAAAATTTCTAGAAGTAATTTTATGCCTCCTTTAGATACTGAACTAGAATTTTTATTAAAAGAATTTTTTGAATGGTATAATAAAAATAAAGACAAAATGAATCCGGTTGAATTAGCTGCTTTAGTTCATTTAAAGTTTGTTACAATTCACCCTTTTTCAGATGGCAATGGCAGAATTTCTAGATTAATGATGAATTTTGTTTTAAATAAAAATAAAATGCCTATGTTAGATATCGCTTATGTAAATAGAAATAGTTATTATAATGCTTTAGAAAGAGCCCAAATAAAGAAAAATGATCTAATTTTCTTACAATGGTTCTTTAAGAAATATTCAAAAGAAAACAAAAATTTTGCTTAAAGTCATAGGATTCAGACCCGTTTATATGCGGGCCCTATCGGGCCCGTATGATTTATCGACAGGATTTTTCAAATCTCCTCAAAAATATAAAAAATGAAAAACAGTACCTTTCTTCAAAATTTGCAGCAAGAAATAAATAAACAAAATTTAATTATTGCAGAAGGGAAAAAAGATTTTAATTCATTAAAACTAATTGGATTCAATGAAGATAAAATTATTCTTTTAAATTCTGGGGGTTCTTTTTTTGAAAAAATTGAAAAAGTGAATAATCAATTAGAAAAACAAAAAAATATTAAATTAACAATATTAACAGATAATGACAAAAAAGGAAAAATTTTATTTAATAAAATTAAAAAAGAAATTTTGAATAAAAAAGCAATTGATGACAATCTTAACAAAATTCTATTAAAAGAAAAAATTTCCCATATTGAAGGAGTTTATTCATACATCAAAAATATTCAAGAAAAAAGTTAGACCGCAAACGCTAATAAAAACGAATGGGTTTTTCCCATTTCAAAAATTTAATTTTTTAGGTTTCTTCTGCAATCAGCACAATAATGTTTGTTTCCAACCTTATACAACAGGTCATAAACTCCACACTCTTCACATGGTCCTTCTCTAACCCACTGATAATCATCGACATATCTTAACATATTTCTTTTTTCTTTTTCTTCTGCTATCTCAATATTTTGAACAACAATATCAAAAAGCTCTGGCTGAATCTTTAAAATATCTTTTAATGTTAACAAACCGATTACCTTTTTATTTGACATCACTGGCAACCATCTTATTTTATTCTTTCTCAAATAAATCATCGCATCATATAAATCTTTTTCAGGACCAATGGTAAATACTTTTTTAGTCATTAATTTATCAATTGATTCATCTAATGCTCTTCTTTGAGCAATTGCTTTTATGATATCTGTATTGGTTATGATTCCTTTCAAATTTTGTTTATCTTCAACAATCAAAGAACCAACTTCCTGTCTATACATTAAGTCTATTACTTGAAAAAGCGTACTCTTAGAAGGCAAGGAAACAAAATTTCTTGTCATTACACTGCCTACTTTTATTCCAGTTTTCAT
>CAYUCT010000035.1:0-4077 GCA_964443565.1 Candidatus Woesearchaeota archaeon | reverse complement strand
AGGGCACCAAAAATTTTTAATTTTTGAGTTGCCTTGGTTCCCTTGATAAGCGAATGCGCATTAAATATTAACCCCTTACAAATCAATTTGCCCTGACACTAACTGCAAATTGATTAATACAGAATTAATATAAATTAACAAGAAAATATACTTTTATCTTTTATTAAATACTAATAATTTAGGCAGAATTTTATTTAAAAAGAAATAAACTTTTTCAGCATATTCTTTATTCAAAAGTTTACCATAATAAGTTATTGAATTTCTAAAATATCTTAATTCATTAAGAAATAAAATTTCATTTTCTGAAAATTCTAATTTTTTTAAATAAGAAATTTCCGCTTCATGCGCAAAATTTCCAGAAGCAGAATATCCATCTAAAAGAAATTTTGCCCTTATTAATTCTATCATGATATCATAACAATCTTTGATTATAGAATTTGAATTTTTATTATTAATACCAATAAGTTTAATTCTTTCTTTTAATCCTTCTAAACAGGTATTTGCTTCACTAAAAAGAAATTTAGCTCTAGATACATCGGGGGTTATTTTTTGTACAATTCCTTTTTGGATATAATGTTCGAGATCATTTGGCATATTCATAAATCTATCCCCCCAGATAAAAGTATTCCATTAAGAATATTATCTCTTAAGTGTTTATGTATCATTTTAAAGGAAGGATAAAAATTTATTGCTATTTCTCTTTCTAATTTTTTATTAAATTCAATTAAATCTAGATTTGGATTACTTACTCCAATTATTGCAATATCAATATCTGATTTTTTTTGTTCTAAATCTTTCATATATACATCTTCCCCCCTAGAATAGCTTCCAAATAGAATAATCGTGGCTCCGGGAAAATTATTTTGAAGAAAATTAATTAACCCCACCTCATAAAGGAGTTTAAGATTTTCTATTCTTTTCATGTTTAAAACAAAAAGATTTTCTCTATTAAGTTCAATTAAAAGTAAATTGATATTTTCTATTTTTTGAATTTTAATTATGTTTTCTTTTTTTAAATCTTTTAATGCATTAGAAACAGCAGTAGGGGATTTTTTTAATAATCTTGCGATTGTTCTTAAATTTAAACTTTGCCCTGCCCTTATACATAAAAGTCTAAATATCTCGGATTGCATTCTTGTCCATTTAACTTTATACGTGTCCATATTAATGGATATGTGTCTATTTTAGTTTATAAATATTTTGATTTACCTGTATTTCTTACCGACATGATTTTCATTGGCTCCCGCGAATGAACGAAATTATTTCACAATTGCCTTAATTAATTCATCAAAATCTTTCTTTTTTCCCCATTGCTCAAGAATCTTCTTCCTTAATTCTTGATGAATTTCATATCCTCTATCTTCAACAATCCATAAATCCTTAAATTCTTCATTTAATAAAACAGTTAATGCTTCTTTTACCTCTCCAAATTTTTCTCTTCCCATTTTATTTATCAAGTCTTTCTCAAAATAATGGTGAAACTGCAAATGCATTAGTTCATGTCCGGCTGTCTGACACATTCTTAATCCGCTGGAGAACAAATTAACCATAAACCAATTTTCTTTTGAATCGTAAGGGCACCTATCAATTGTAGTTAAATAAGCAATAAATTGATTACGATAAATTTTTCTTTTAGTTATTTTTATTAATCTCTTAAAATATTCTTTCTCTATTGCCTTCCAAATTTCAGAGAATTGTTTAATTGCTAATTTCAACTTTTTATCTTGTTTTTTGTAGAATTCTTTTAAATAATTAAAAAGAAAACTTTTTGATTCTTCCCAAGACTTGCCTTTTATTTCTTGCTGGATTTTTAAAGGAATAGAATTTTGCCAAGATTTACCGTAGCTTTGAAAATTTACTGCTTGCCAATAATTCTTTGCATCTTTTTGATAATCTAATTTAAAAATAACCTTTGGCATACTAACAAAAAATTAATAATCTTTATATTCTTTTCTAAAACATGTATAAAATAATTCATTTCAATGAATCAAGGCATTCTTTAGAAAACTCGCTCAAAAAAGCAAATTTTATCTTAAAACATAAACCTTCTGCAATTATTTTTGAAAATCCAAGAAATTCTTTTAATCCAAATAATCTTTTTCAATGGAAAAAAACAACTAAAAAACATATTAAAAAATATCCTTGGCTTCAAGCAGATTTAAAGATAATTGAATCCATTCTAGAATTAAAGAAAAAACAAAAAGTTATTCTTCTCAATATGGATGGTCCAAGAGAATTAACTTCTTTGCATGAACCTATTGTAAAATTGCAGGAAAGATTTTATTTTGATTTATGGAATTTATTAAGGGAAAAATTAGTTTATAGATTAAATTATTTAAAAAAGGAGATTGAAAAAAGAAAAGTTAATCCTCAAATTTTATTAGAATCTCATAAATTTGTAGATAGAAAATATCTTTTTTATGATAGAAATTGCATTGTACATGGAGATTTAAAATCTGTTCATGTAATCCCAACAAAAAGGGGAATCAAATTCATAGATCTTGCTTTAACTGGAATTTCTAACCCTTGGTGTGATTTATCTTTTTTATGCATGGAAGAACAAAAAAATAAGAGACAAATGTTCAATGAAATAAGGGATCTATCTTACTTCCATTTTGGACAGAGATTGGGATTAAATAAAAACAAAATTTCAGAATATCTTCAATCATCTATGTTTTATCGAACATTGTATTGCTTTGGTTTTGCATTAAGACATAGACCACAAAAATCATTAGATAGAATAATTAAAGAACTAGAGAATATAATAAATATAGATATATGAAACTCTACCTATTACGTCATGCTGAAAGAGGACACGGAGAGGAACAAGATTTACTTACTTTGAGGGGGATAGAACAATCAAAAGAGATTGTAACTTATTTAAAGACCTTAAATATAGATAAAATTATCTGCGCCAATACCAAAAGAGCAATAAAAACAATTGAACCATTTTTAAAGAATTTTTCGGGGAATACAGAATATACCTCTTTAATCAATGAACAGGAAATGGGGGAATTAAAAGGAAAATCTGGAGAAAATTACCGAGAAGCAATTAAAAAATCTGGATTAGATAAAAAAAAGTTTAAACCAAACAATGGAGAAAATTCTTATGATTTAATTAAAAGAGCAAGAAAATTTTTAGATAATTTAAAAACTGAAAAAACTGAAAAAATTCTTATATCAACTCATGCAGGATTTATACGAGCAATTATTATTTTATTTTTAAATTTGCCAGAAGAACAATTAAAATTTGATTTTGCTTCAATAACATCGATAAGCCTAGATAAAAATCTTAAAGTGATTAATTACGAACTAAATAAAAAAATATGCGATCTATAATAAAATCTAATAATAAAAATTAAACTGATTTTAGAATCACCCTAATCAGTTCATTAAAATCTTTCCAAAAGATTATTTTCATTTCTTCAAAAAAGAAAATTAATTTTATTTATTATTTCTTGTATTCTTCCTTTCGTTTCAGTCCATTGAAATTCGTTAGGTAATTTTTTTAAAGAAACCCATTTAAAATCTTCATGTTCATTGGATAATTTTATGCTCTCTGTATTTACAAATCCAATAAATATTCTTTTTTCTCTTAAATTTCCTTTTGGATATTCATATTTGAATATATACCCTGTATCAATTATTCTATCTAAGTTTAATCCTGTTTCTTCTTTTACTTCTCTTTTAGCACAATTTTCAAAGGTTTCTCCATTATCAACTCCCCCATTAACAATTGACCAATAAGAAGGATTGCATAATTTAGAGTTAGTTTTTAATAAAAGAACGTTCTTATTATTTGAGATAATGAATATAGATACTTTTTTATCCATCTTTATTTCACAAAATAAATCCCTGTTGTAATATTATCTAAATTCTTTTGTCTTCCATCAATTCCATAAATTTCTTTTCCGTCTAAATCTCCAAATACTTTTGATTTATTATTTCCAGGAAGATATAAAACTTTCTTAACTTTGTTTTCAATTCCCTTTCCATAAGTTGCTTTTTTAATTTTGAATTTTTGTTCATTCAAAACCTTTCCATCATTTCCTATTGCTTGAAGATTATAATCATAAA
>CAYUCT010000034.1:0-4193 GCA_964443565.1 Candidatus Woesearchaeota archaeon | reverse complement strand
GTTTTCTGTTTTCGGTACTAGGAAAACAATGTTTTCCTGTACATGAAATTATGCAATTTCATAGTATTCCGAAATCAAATACAAACCACACCTTAAAACGCTTAGAAAATCTAAAAGATTTTCTGCGTCCCAAAAATTTTTGATTTTTGAGGGGGTGTGGTACTAAGGATTTCGTGATTACTCTAATCAAACAGCCACACAAAATAAATTTAGAAAATAAGCAGTATATTAGATAAATCAATAATACAAAATGGGCATAGTAAAAAAAGAAGAGAATCCAAATAAGAAAATAAAAAAAATTTTGAAAAAATCTCTTGAGATAGTTTCATTAAATAAACAAGAAATTTCTTCTATAAATTTAGAAACTGAATGTTTTATTAAAAAGATTAATCCCTTTTTGAAAAAAATAGACCCCCGGATATATGTTTTTATTGGGGGATCACTTGCAAAAGGAACAGTAATAAGAAAAAAATTGAAATATGATGTAGATTTATTTGTGATTTTTCCAAGACAATATGCTCTGTCTTCGGATAAAATTTCCTCTCTTTTGGAAAAGGCATTAAAAAATTGTAAAACAGAATATAAAAAATTAAATGGTTCTAGAGATTATTTTCAAGTTAAAAAAGATAAATTGATATTTGAATTAGTTCCTATTTTAGAGATAAATAGGGCATCTGAAGCGAGCAATATTACAGATGTTTCTCCCCTTCATGTAAAATATCTCTTAAAAAAAATAAAACAAAAAAAGAATCTTGCTCAAGAAATAATGTTAGCCAAGTATTTTTGTTATGTTAATGATTTATATGGCGCAGAATCACATATTCAAGGATTTTCGGGTTATTCTTTAGAAATAATGGTTAGTTATTTCGGTTCTTTTATGAATATGATTAAATTTTTTTCTAAAAGAAAAGATATTTTTTTAAATAAAAAAAATAAAAAACAAAAAATTTTTTTGGATCCAGAAAAATATTATAAAAGTAATAAGGAAATTTTGGCGAATATTAATAAGTCTAAAATAGATTCTCCAATTATTTTAATTGATCCAGTAGATAAATCTCGAAATGTTTCGGCAGCATTAAGTTATGATAAATTTGTATCTTTTTTAAAAATTATTAATAATTTTTTAAATAAACCCTCTGAAGAATTTTTTTCACTTAAAGATTTTAATTTAAATGAGATTTTGCAAAAAGCAAAGAAAAATAATTGTCTTTTATTTGAATTAAAAATTTTGACAACTAAAGGAAAAATAGATGTGGCTGGAGCAAAGATAAATAAAATTTCTGATTTTTTAATTAGGGAATTAAATAAATTTAATTTTAAAATTTTATTTCGCAAAATTATTTTTTTAGAAGATAAGTTAGAAGGTAAATTATATTTGGTAATTAAAAATCCGGAAAAAGAGATGATTGCGCAAGGACCAAAAATTAAGTATGGGGAAGCATTTGTTAAAGATTTTAAGAAATCATATAATAAAAAAGGGGATAAAATATTTGTTAAAAATGGAAGATATTTTGCTAAAACAAAAAATTTATTTTCTAATTTTGAACAATTTTTTAATTTTTTTAAGTTAAAAAATAAAGAAACATTAAAATTGATGTCTATAAAAGATTTTTATTTTAAACAAATTGTATAAATTTTTTATACTAAAAAACAAAAACCTAGAAAAGCCTTGCTTTTCTGGTCCAGAAAATCTCATGATTTTCTAGGAATCAAATACATACCACACATCCTAGAAAACTTTTGTTTTCTGGGTCCCGAAAATGTTTTACATTTTCAAGGACTTTAGTGTGTGGTACTAAGGATTTCGTGATTATCGAGATATTCGGTTATAGTTTTTAATGTTATTCGGTTTTTTATCGTCGATTAAATTTTGCTTATAAAAAGATTTATAAATAACTATTTTCTAAAAAATACAACCTGTAGAAAAAAAAGAAGATATACCACAACGGGTTGTATATTTAAATTTAAAGACATACAATCAAAGGAGGAAGGTTATTCTTCAAAAAGAGTATCAAATACTCTTAAAGAGATATTAGGAATATTAAAATGAAATGCCCATATTGTCAAGCAGAAACAAGAGTTGTAGATAAAAGAGAAAGCAATGAATTTTTAACTAGAAGAAGAAGAGAATGTCTAAAATGCAAAAAAAGATTTACAACTTATGAAAGAATTGAAACAAAGAATTTGGCGGTTTTAAAAAAAGACAAAAGAAGAGAACCTTTTAATCGAGATAAATTAAAAGCCGGAATTATAAGGGCATGTGAAAAAAGACCAATTAGTTTGGATGAAATAGAAAAAATTGTAAATGAAATTGAAGCAAGATTAATGGAAGAAAATAAGAGCGAAGTAGAAAGTAGATTAATTGGGGAAATAATTATGAGAAAATTAAAAAAATTAGATAAAGTAGCATATATTCGATTTGCTTCAGTTTATAAAGATTTTAAAGACGTAGACGAGTTTAAGGAAGTAATTAAAGAAATTAAATAAATTAAATAAATTAAAGAGATTAAATAGACCTAACAAAATTAACAAAATTAAAAAATTTATTATTTAAAATATTAATTGGAGATAAAAATGGAAAATAATGAAAATTTTGATAAAAATGCAAAAAACATAATTAAAAAAAGAAATGGGGAGATTGTTAAATTTGATAAAGAAAAAATATCCCATGCGATTCTTAAAGCAGTTATTGCAGTCGGGGGAGAGGATACAACAGAAGCAAGAAGATTAACTGATTTAGTCGAACAAGCAATTAAACAAAAAACAAATAATTTCTCAACAAATATTTCAGTTGAAGAAATTCAAGATTTTGTGGAGAAAATATTAATTGAAGAAGGTCACGCAAAAACAGCGAAGGCATATATTTTATACAGAAAACAAAGAGAGTCATTAAGAAATTCAAAATCTGTTTTTTTAGATGCAACAAAAATCATTGATGATTATATTAAACAAGAAGATTGGAGAGTTAAAGAAAATAGTAATGTAATGTATTCTTCTTCTGGATTATTAATGCATTTATCCGGAACATTAATTGCAAATTATACTCTTAATAATATTTATCCCACTGAGATTGCAGAAGCACATAAATCAGGGGATTTTCATATTCATGATTTGAGCATGGGGATTATGGGTTATTGTGCTGGTTGGAGTTTAAGACAATTGATCAGCGAGGGATTTAACGGAATTCCGGGAAAAATGGAATCGGTTCCAGCAAAACATCTTAATTCTTTAGTTTGGCAAATGATTAATTTTATTGGAACATTGCAAAATGAATGGGCAGGTGCACAAGCATTTTCTAGCTTTGATACTTATTTGGCTCCTTTTGTAAAAATAGATAATCTTTCATACGATGAAGTTTATCAATGTGTTCAAGCATTTGTATTCAATATGAATGTTCCTTCTAGATGGGGGGGGCAGACTCCTTTTTCAAATATCACTCTGGATTGGGTTGTTCCAGAAGATATGAAAATAAAACCAGCAATTGTTGGTGGAAAAGAAATGGAATTTACATACGGCGAATGTCAAAAAGAAATGGATTTGATTAATAAAGCATTAATGGAAGTTATGATGAAAGGAGATTCGAGAGGAAGAATTTTTACATTTCCTATTCCCACATATAATATTACTAAAGATTTTAATTGGGATTCTGAAAATGCAAATTTATTGTTTGAAATGACGTCAAAATATGGAATTCCTTATTTTCAAAATTTTATAAATTCATCTTTAAATCCTGGAGATGTTAGAAGTATGTGTTGTCGACTACAAATGGACATGAGAGAATTAAAAAGCCGTGGAGGTGGATTATTTGGTAGTGCAGAATTAACGGGATCTGTGGGTGTAGTCACCATAAATTTAGTTAGAATAGGATATCTTTCAAAAACAGAAGAAGAATTTTTTTCAAGATTAAAAAGATTAATGGATTTAGCAAAAGAATCTTTGGAAATAAAAAGAAAAGTTGTAAGTAAGAACATCAATGATGGGTTTATGCCTTATACAAAAAGATATCTTGGCGGATTGGATCATCATTTTTCAACAATTGGTATTATTGGTATGAATGAAAGTTTAATGAATTTTTTTGATAAAGATACAAAGATTTATACTGAAAAAGGAAGAAAGTTTACAGAAAAAGTTTTGGATTACATGAGAGAAATTTTAAAAGAGTATCAAGAAGAAACAGGGAGCATGTATAATCT
>CAYUCT010000033.1:0-4203 GCA_964443565.1 Candidatus Woesearchaeota archaeon | reverse complement strand
AAAAATGAAAAATAATAAAAAAGAAATGTTTGATGTAAGTTTTGATGAATTTTCACAAAATAAAGAAAAAAATAAATTTAAAAATTTTAAGAATACTTGTGAAATTCCAAAAATAAGTCAAGAACAACTATATGATATGCTTACATCTAGAGAATTAAGTTGGCAATCAATTATATTTGATTTAATAAAAACAGAACAATTAGACCCACGAGATGTAGATATTGTTTTATTAACTAGAAAATATTTAGAAACAATTCAAAAAATGGAAGAATTAGGAGAAATGAATTTTTTCATATCTAGCAAATTACTTCATGCCGCTTCCCTTTTATTGAGAATTAAATCTGCTTATTTAAGGAATAGTTTAAGAGATATTGACGAGATTTTATTTGATAAAAAGAAAAAAACAGATTTAATCGATTTAAATTTGAATAAGCTTGTAGAATGGGACGATGATGATTTACCTTTAATAATCCCTAGAACACCACTGCCAAGACAAAGAAAAGTTACGTTACAAGAACTAATGAATGCTTTAAACAATGCAATGACTACTGAACAAAGAAGAATAAAAAAACAAATATCTTGGAGAAGAGCACAAACCGAGATTGACATGACTATCTTCCCAAATCAAAATAAAAAATTAGATTTAAAAGATAGATTAAAAGGATTATACGGGAAAATAAAATCTTTCTTTTTCATGAAAGATAAAAAAGAGGGAATAGATTCAGAAAAGCAAAAACTTACTTTTTCTATGTTAACCAATAATAACAAAGAAGAAAAAATAAATAATTTTATTCCATTATTACATTTAGATAATCAACAAAAAATTTGGCTTGAACAAGAAAAAGCATTTCAAGAAATTGAAATCTTACTGCAAGAGAGATATGAAGAAATAAAAAAACTTCAAAACATGAATTTAATTAAAGAAGAAAATGAAGAATTAAAAGAAAAATAATTTTTAATAATCATTCTGTATTCTTTTATCTGTACCCTTTTTTTCTCTTGCCTATTTCATCTATTTTCTTAAATATCAAAAAGATAATTAATCCAATACTCAATATTCCAATTATTACTAAAACATACCAACAGATTCCAAAGAAAGATTTGCAAATTCCAAATGCGCAACAGCCATTCACACTACAATCTTCAGGACATTTATCTACTGTCTCTCCTTTACTCCATTCACAAATTCCATCTCCACAAAGTGGGGGGTTCATCAAATTTGCAGTAATCACAAAAATTGAAAAATTATCAAACTTATTTAGAAAATAAGAATAATTTACTTCTTGAAAAATAAATTTTGAATTTTGAGATTCCCACCCTTCTTTAATTAATTCTTTATTTTTATTTAAAATAATCGAGTTATTTTCTCTAAAGGATAACCACAAATTATTTATTGAAGTAATAAAAGTTACATTTTTTATTTTGCTTTCATTAAAATTTTCTAAAGAGACATTAAAAGATTTATATGACTGTTCTATAGTATAATCTGTTTTGGAGATAATTTCTTCTAAAGGTACTTTTTTAATAATTAAACAAGGATTTTTTGCATACCCTTCATAAAAAAAGGTTATATTTTCTACTCCTAAATCTTTTCTTCCGACAAAAATTTCAATTGATTGATTATTTAATGTTGAAAAACAAATTTTAAATAATTCCGAAGATTCAAAGGTTTGATTAAATTTTAAATATCCCGAAGAAGATTTTTTTCTTTCGTTTTCTTCTTGCTCGTCAAATCCAATTTGAATTCTTCTGTTTTCAGATTCTCCAGAATAGTTTGCGTAATTATAACAAATTATACTAAAATTATATGCCCCTTCTTCTAAATAATACTGAAAGATTTGGAAAGTATATGTTTCTAAATTATTTTCTGTTTTCACAATTTTATTATTAATAATCAAAGAACAATTATATATCAAATTAAGATCGTCTATAGTATAATTAAATGTAATATTTCCAGGAGAAGAAACATAATTATTTGGTGGAAAAGAAACATTAACGATTGGGTGAGACTCACTAGTTAGATAAACCTTAGCATTTGAAATTGTGCTTAATTCAGTTACATTTTGAGAATTAACTGAATTATTAAAAAACATAATTAAAAAAATTGAAAAAAATAAAAAGAAAAATAAACTTAAAACTAGTTTAAATGCAAATTTTTTATTTTTTTTAAAATAATTCTTCATATTCTAATTTTGGTTTGATTTTCAATTATCTTTTACTCAAATAATCCCCTGCTTTTTTATTTTGACTCTTTGAATTCTTTAATTATAAAAAAGAAAAAAGAAAAAAATAAATAAAAAGTTATTTTCTTTTTTTGTTAGTGTTTTTATTTTTTGCTTGTTTTATTATCAACCAAATTATCACAATCAATGCGATTATAACAATTGCAAATGTTACATACATTAATGTATCATTTCTAACTTTAGGTTGACAAATAACAACCAATTCTAATGGAACTGCTACTGAACTTCCTGTTTTAGAACCTGTTGCTCCTGTAGCTTGATCCAATTGAAGATATTTCCCTATAACATCTCCTTCAAATCTTACTTCATTTTTGTAAGGTTCATCAACGCCACTTGCTTCTGGGCAAGTTCTTTCACAAAATAATCCTAAAATACAATCTTGTTTGTATACTCTTGGAATATTAAAACAAATTTCAACAGGAATTGCATTCGTCGAACTAGTATTCTCTAATACCAAAACAGGTTCAACAATTGAAGAAATATTCACCAATGTATTTGTTGATTCAATATAACCCATAACTGGCACGTCAAAAGGGTTATATAATCCATATCCAATACACTTAATTGAATTTTCTTGAACTAATTCAGATTCAGTATACCATTTAACACCCATTCCAACAGTTCCCGCACTAACAAAATTAAATGCATTTAATAATACAAAGGAAAAAAGAAAAAAAAGAAAAAAAAGTTTAAGATTTTTCATTTTTACTCCTTATATTGCTGCTGCTTGGAACAATACTGTGTTCTGATAATTACCTGCTGCTTGTCCTGCTGGAACATCTAACCAGAATCTAAAGTATGCATTTTCTCCTGGTGCAACATTTGCTTCACTTTCAAAAAAACCTGTTGTTATTGCTATTCCATCTGCTGGTAATGAATCACTGTTTGTTTCACTTGAATCATAGGTATATCCTAGATTTGGAATTGTATTTGCTCCACTTGTTAATGGTGCATCGTCCTTTATATCTAAAGTTACATTAACATTTCCATCAGAAGATACTGCAATCCAATATTGGGTCATACTATCTGTTGCATTATAGTTACCTGTAGCGTTGTTATTATCCGAGCTAGGTTCTACAACACCAAAGTGAACACCGTTTGATAAGTTTGTTGACATTCCTATCGCGATATATGCAGTAACGTTTGCTGTTGAAGATGTATTAACATCTGTTACATTCGCAGCACTGGTCATAACTGAAAAACTTGACATAAATGCTAAAAATGCAGTTGTTAAAACAAGTATTCCCAAGATTGCTCCAAAAGTTTTATATCCTTTCATTTTTTGCCTCTTTTTAAATTTAGTTATCAAATTGCCGATTTTACGGTTTAAATAAATAGGATTTCTCCACCTCTTTAAGGTCTTGTTGTCCTATTTAATATAAATTTTAATGGTTTAAATACTTTTTCTCTTTTTTTATTTTTTATCGATATAAACTAATTTTTATATTCGGTTTTTATTTATTATTTTTTATTAAGATATTTATTTAATTATAATCATTCTATTGTTTTATTTGCTCTTATTCCAATAATATTTGAATAACTTCCTGCTGAAACTCCGCCAGGAACATCTAAATAAAATTTAAGATAACTATAATTACCGGAACTTAAATTTGTTCCAATTAATTGATATTCTGTGGATAAAGTTAAACAATCAATTCCAGAAACACTTGAATTAGTATTATTATAACAGAAACTTTCATTTTCTAATCCGATTGAATTCCCGCCAGACATTAAATCCCCATATGCTTTAATATAAATATCTGCTTTACATGTTCCATTTACTTCTAATTGTAAATTATATTGTGTTATTCCTTCTCCATTAGTATTATTATTCCCACTTGCATTATAATTTAAAACAGGTAATCCTTGAATATTCCAGAAAATTCCAGAAGATAAATTTTCTGACATTGTAAAATTAATTGAACAATCTTCAATTGTTAGATTAACTTCCCCTAAATCT
>CAYUCT010000032.1:0-4803 GCA_964443565.1 Candidatus Woesearchaeota archaeon | reverse complement strand
TTAAACTTAATAAAATATCAAAAAACATTTAAACTATTAAAAAAATCTTAAAACATGACAATAAAAATTGATTATACAAAATGTTGTTGGAAAGAAGGAAAATGTTCTTCCTGCGGATGTGGCGGAGCATGCAAAGGTTGTGTTGAAGCGTGTCCGGTTGGAGCAATAAAAAGAGAAAAGAAAGTAATAATTGATAAAAGCAAATGTTTAGAATGTGGGGCATGCATTTCTGCCTGTAAACACAAAGCAATAAAATTAATATAATAGATTAAAATAATTTTTATAAATTTTTATTTTTTATTATAATGATCATATTTATAATCAATTTTATAATTCTTTTTTATCAAAGAAAGAAAATAAGTATAAACAACTTTAGGAATAAGATTCTTTATTTTTTCTTTTTCATATCTCCTTGTTGAAACAAAAATTTTTGTACTTTCTAAAACACCAAATCTAAAACCTTTTCTTTTTATTTGTCTAACAAAAGATACATCTTCCATTAAACTTTGATGGAGTTTTTCATTAAATCCATGAACTTTATTAAACGCTTTTCGAGTTGAAAAAATACAAACTCCTACAGCGACTGGATCGGGGGTAAACTGCATTACTTTTTGGTAAGCATTATAAATTTTATAAATTGACAAATAAGAAATATTTTTTTTAATAGGAACATTATCGCAAGTTGCAACGTCATACTTTTTATGTTTTATTTCAAAAAATAAATTTTCTAAAAATTCTTTATTATAAAGCATTACATCAGCATCTAAAAATAAAATATTTTCAGTTTTAGAAACTTTAACTCCATTGTTTCTTCCTTTAGCTGGTAAACCCCCTTGAACAATTTTACAACCAAAACTCCTTGCAATTTCTCGAGTTCTATCTTTAGAATTTGCATCAGAAATAATTATTTCTTCAGGAATAACGGTCTGTTTTTTTATAGAAGCTAAAAGTTTTCCAATATTTTTTTCTTCATTCAACGTAATTATTATTATACTCAATGGAATTTTAATTTTTTGCTTTTGCATTTTTGGATTTTTTATATTTTATTATTTTTAATTAATTTTTTATAAAAATATAATTATCAATCTAAAATTTCTCCCCATCCAATTAATCTCCAATGATTTGAATAATTTCTTGCAATTCCAACTCTATCTCCCTTAAATGGGACAATGGGAATTTTTAAAGAAAGTTCAGTAATATCTTTTTTTATACTCGTTACCAAACCCACAGTAGTAGAAGTATTAACACTTAATAATAAATACTCGCTTGTTTTTAATGGATCGACTTTTAGAAGTTTATCTTTTTCAGATGTAACAATCTCATCAAAAAGATTTAATTTTAATCTTATCTTGTTAGTAATATTTGGCAAAGTTCCTTTTAATCCAACAATACATCCAGATAATAAATCTGCTTTGGTCATAATTGGATCCAATGTTGTTTGAACAGCAATTAAACCAAATGGACCAACACTTTCTAATTCTTTTCCCATGGATTTTAATCCCAAAATTTTTGTTTCGACGGTTTTATACTCTGTTTGATCATGTTTTTTAATCGCCATACCTGGTTTTATTTCAATAATATCCCCTTCTTTTAATATTCCTTTTCTTAATGTTCCTCCTAAAACTCCCCCCTTTAAATCATGAATATCTGTTCCTGGACGATTAATATCGAATGTTCTTGCAACTAAAAATAAAGGAGAAGTTAATGTGTCTCTTTCAGGAATTTTAATTTTTTTGAGCGAATAGATTATTTCGTCAATGTTTAATCCTTGTTGAGCACAAACTGGAATAATTTCTGCATTTTCTGCAATTGTACCTTTTGTAAATTCTTTTATTTTTTGATATTGCAAAAGTGCTTGTTCTTTGGTAATTAAATCAACTTTATTTTGTAAAATAATTATGTTTTTAACACCCTTAATATCTAATGCTAAAAGATGTTCTTTTGTTTGGGGCTGTGGAAAATATTCATTTGCAGCGATAACTAATAATGCTGCATCAATCATTGCTGCTCCCCCTAACATTGTTGCCATTAGCATTTCATGCCCTGGCGCGTCAACAAAACTTATATTTTTAATTGCAATACCCTGCTCTCCACATTCAGAACATTTTTTATTAATAGAAATTTTTTTACATTTTGGACATTCATAAAGAGTAATATCGGCATAACCTAATTTGATTGTAATCCCTCTTTTCAATTCTTCAGAATGTTTATCTGCCCAAACACCCGTTAATTTGTAAAGAAGAGTTGTTTTTCCATGATCGATATGCCCCACTATTCCAACATTTAATGCTTTATTTATTTCTAAAGTATCTTTTTTAGAATATTTTTCATTTTTTTCAATAATCTCTGATTTTTTTTCCAATTTATTTTCAGTTTTATGTTCTGCTTTATTAATTTCTGTTTTCATTTTTCTTTTATTTATAAGTATTAGAGATAAAATTGCTTTAAAAGTTTATTTGTTTTAATAATCCATGAATCGTTAAAGAAATTAACATTTTAATAAACTATTTTATTAGTTTTTACACGCTTCAAAAAAAGAAGAAACGACTAACAAAATTACTTCAAGAAGCAGAATAAAAATGATATATGGAGCAATGATTGGAAAAAATCCGGGAATTTGAGAAAACCGATTTAAGATTATTTCAAAATTAAAAAAGTTCTCTCCTATCAAAAAGAAAGTTAAAATTGTTAAAGGAACAATTTTTGCAATATCTCTTGATAAATCTTCATTAAAATACGAACAGATTCTTATTGAGCCAATTAAGGATCCAGAAATTAATAAAATTGTAGTAATAGATGTATTTTTAGAAACGACCAATAATAAAATTGAAAAACATGCAAACCAGAAAAAAATAAAAATAGGCATTAAAATTAAATATTCAACTATAAAAAATATACCTACAAAAAGAGTGTATAAAAAACCTGCTTTCTGAGTGTTATATTGATTTAAGTTTAAATCAATTATTTTTCTTTTGGCTACGAATTTATAAAAATAAAAGGAGAACAACGCGTAAATAGAGATTAAAATTGCAAACATTAAAATCATAAATAAAAACTTATATTCCTCTGGAATTAAATTAATTGTTCTTTGATATAATTCAAGATACTCCTCTTTTAACATAAGAATTAAAGAGAAAAAATGTATTTAAATTTAACTAAAGATTGAACTTCACTAATTAATTAAAAAATAAAAAAATAGGTATTTATTTTGAGATAAGATAAAATTCTTGAATTTTATCTTTAAAATTTTTATATTCTTTATCTTCAATAGAAGATTTAAATTTTATTCTTTTTATTATATCTAAAAAAATTTTATCTAATGGAGATTTTTTTGTTAAATTCATTTGTCTTAATTTTTCTTGAGATAATTCATCTTTTAATAATATTTCCGTAGTTTTCTTATGATATCCATTTAAAGAGTTATCAATTATGCTCGCAAAAAGTTCTTTTGTCCACTCATAACTTGCTATACCTTCTGAGATGTATCCTTTTAAATCTGCTTCATGAAATAAAAATATTTATTGTCCCAATTTAATTCAGAATCTTTATCAACCGGAAGTAATGCTTCTCCATGAGATCTATGTATTCTTAAAAAACCAGATTCAGGAATATTAACCAAATATATTGGCATATTTTTATTAACAATTTCTAATTTTTGCCTAAATATTCTTTTAGATAAGCATCACAACAAGACCAAACATTTTCAAATTCTTGAATAGAATAAACCGATGGAGTAATTAAATTTTTTTTATTTTTAATTAAAATTTCTGTCGGATTTTTTGGGTCTGCAAAAATTTCATATAAAAATTTTCCCTTAATATTTTTTTCTTTATCAAAAATGAATTGTCCATTTTCATCTTTTAATCCAACAAGAATTTTATAACAATCATCTTCAAAACACTTATAGATAATTAAATCATCTCTTTTGTATTGATTATCATTCTCTTGATTTAAATGATATAAAATAGAGTCCATGTAGAAAGCTTGCATATTCTTATTTTCTTCAACTTCTTTTTCGGATAATTGATTCTTTTTTTTAAAGAATTTATTAATCTTTTTTTCAATTCCCATTTATTTCTTTAGAAAATTGGTTTTTTAAATATTCTTATAATTTAAAAAAATTTAGAAAAAAGCATAAATAAAAGAAAAAGAAAAAAAGAGAAAACGCTCAAAAATCTATTGATTTTTGGCGCCCTAAAAAGTTTATCTTTTTGGGTGCTGGAAATTTGATATTTCCAAGCGTGCCGAAAATTTATAATTTTCTAGCGGAAAAAATAATTAGTTGTATAACTTGTGATAAAATTGAACAAGACCCAACAAATTTTTTGATAAAGTTTGTTCATTTAAAACTAATTTTTTTGCATCTAAATTAAGTAAATAACCAACGGGTTTTTTACAATTTGAGTTAAATGGTTTTCCAATTTCATATCTTCTTTTAAAGTGGTCTACCATTCCTTCCAAAAATCTATTTTCTAATTTATTACCAATCACTTTTTTATGTTCTAACATTTTGTAAACATCACATAATGGAAGAGACAATTCTATTTGGCCATCTTTAAATAAATGACCTTTTGTATTAAAAACTGAGTTGGCATATAAAACCAAATTAGATTCTCCATTGTCTAAAAATAAACTTTCAACAAATAATTTACTGTTTGCATTTAAGTTTTTTTCAATTTCTCCAGAATATTTATGTGAGACTCTTATCAAACCATTTCTTACTTCTTCTAAAATTGGAGTTTTTGTTGCTTTAAAATTGAGTTTCATTTTTAAAGCAACAAAACCCCAAACACACCCAACACA
>CAYUCT010000031.1:0-5544 GCA_964443565.1 Candidatus Woesearchaeota archaeon | reverse complement strand
ATATAACAATCTTTATAAAATAAACATAATAATCATAAATCAGGAAAAATGACAAAAGTCGTGATAAATGAATTTAAAGTAGTTAAATTGAATTTAGGAAAAAAATTTGTTGAAGTTTCATTTGGATTTGAACAAGAAGGAATTCCAAATAGAGTTATCAAAAGTTTTGTAATTGGGGAGAATATTAATGGTTTTGTTCTTTCAGCAATTGCAGAGATACGGAAAGCGACAGGCGCTCCTTTGGTTCAAATTGATAAGGAAGATGAAATAAAAGAAAAATTGGTAAATACCATTAATCGTCTTTTAATGGAAATAACCGATTTGACCAAAATAAAAGAATCTGAAAAGTATATGAAACAATATAGCAGAATTAATTCCTATAAAGTTACCTTTCCAGAGTTCAATAAATAACTAATTGCAATTCAAATAAAATAAAGTTGTAAAGGGGAATTTGTTAGGATTGGTTAATAATAATCTTAATTAATTGGAATACTAAAATTTAATAATATTTAATAATCCATTCTTTTTGATATATTTATGAAGATTTCAACAGGCTCAAGGGAATTTGATGAATTTTTAGAAGGGGGTTATGAGAATGATGTAATCACTACTTTGTATGGTCCTGGTGGGAGCGGAAAAACAAATTTTTGTTTAATGGCTTCTGCAGAGCAAGCATCAAGAGGGAAAAAAGTAATTTATATTGATACAGAAGGAGGGTTTTCTATAGAACGATTAAAACAATTAGCAGTTAATGATATTATGAAGAACATTTTTGTTTTAAAGGCAACAACTTTTAAGGAACAAAGAGAAGCATTTTCTAAATTAATTGAGTTAACAAAAAAATCAAAAGAAATTGGATTGATTATTGTAGATAGTATGGTTATGCTTTATCGTTTGGAATTGGGGGAAAGTATAAGTGAAAAAGATTATTTTCAAACAAAAATTCTTAATAATTCTCTTTCAATGCAAATGAGAATTTTAAATGAAATATGCCGAAAGAAAGAAATTCCGATTATTATAACAGATCAAGTTTATAATGAATTTCTATCTCAAAAAGATTTTGAAGCAGGAAAAGAAAAAAGAGTTTCAATGGTCGGGGGGGATATTATGAAATATTGGAGTAAATGTATTATTGAATTAAAAAGTATTGGGGAAGGAAAAAAATCAGCGATATTAAAAAAACATCGATTTCTTCCAGAAAAAACATTTTCCTTTTTTATAAATAATACCGGAATAGAGAAAGAAAGAAAATTTAAGTTATTTTAAGTTAGTTTATAGTTAATTTATTATATTTTTTGTTCATCTATATTAATTCTATAATCTAGCAATTTGCAGTTAGTGTCATGGCAAATTGTGGAGAATTTATATGGGGGTTAAGGTTAAATACACGTTCATTTCACTCGCTCCTTTCAGTCGCTCGTTCATCTATAGGTGATTAAATTAGGGAACGTTCGTACGCTATCGCTAACTCACTGGAACTTTGAAAATCACCTATATCTTGTTAAAATAAAGAACATTCACTCGCTATCGCTCGTTCATTTGAGCTAAGAAAATCAGTTATATTGGGAAAATGTTAAAATAAAGAACATTCACTCGCTATCGCTCGTTCATTTGAGCTAAGAAAATCAGTTATATTGGGAAAATATTAAATTAAGGAACGTTCACTCGCTATCGCTCGTTCATCTATATGGTGTGAAACTAGGGAACGTTCGCTCATCAAGGAAACCAAGGTTTCCTTTAGATGTAATCCTTCCTTTAAGTTAGTTTTTAGTTCACTCACTGGAACTTGGGAAATAACGTCGGTAAGGGGTAAAATAATAAATGTTGTTAGTGCAAGTTAAAAGAAATATAATTTTTATAAGAACATGGTTATTTCTTTTAAAGAATTAATTCTAATTATGTTATGTTTATTTTCATTAAAATATCTATTCCATGGTTGATCTCTTAATAAACAAGTTACATCTGGAAGTATTTCCTTGCATTCTTCTAAATATTTAGGAATATCTTCTATGATTATATCTGCTTTAATATCTCGCATTATTTCAAATTTATCCTTATCTGCTCCATTTTGGATATAATGGTTTTTTGAAAAATAAATTTTTTTGATATGATGATTAAAATATTTTTTATAAAATTCTTCTGTTTCTTCTTTTATTGAATTTGGCCTGCTGGTTATAACATATTGGTCATTTTCTCCACTTAAATTGGCTATAATCTCTGTTTCTTGAATTGGCGATGCTTCTAAAAAATATTTGCTTTTATAATAAAGGTTAATCATATTTGCAACTTCATGTGTTGGCATTCCAAACATTGCTTCAAGGTTTGCAGAAAAGTTTTCTAAAGTTAATTTTTTATTTAAGGGATTAAACTTTTTAGATTGATTGTAATACTCAATCAATGTTTGTGTAAATGGAAAGATTACATCATCTGTATCATAAGCAATTATTTTCCCCATAGCAAAATAAAGTAATAACTTAAGAATTTAAACTTTTTGTTTTTTAGTATAAAATTTGAAGTTTCTTATCATTTTTACTCTTTTTTATCCAAATATCCGTATAAAACAATTCCATTTATTATACTGCCATATAATTCATCAGTTATTTTATTTTTTTCTATAACTATCAAATGAATTTTTCTTTTTAATATTTTTTCAAAAGTTGATAAATCCAAATTTTTTTCTTTGTTAATATTTGAAAAAATTGCAATATCTACATCGCTCATTTCAAGATCGGTTCCTTGGCTAAAACTGCCGTATAATACAATTGATTTTGGATTGTATTCTATTTTTAATTTTTCAACTAAATTGGAAGAATAAATCTTATTCAAATTAAATATTCTTTTTTTATTTCTAAAGATATCTGAATCAAATTGAGGTTTTATTTCTAGAATATGCTTTTTTTGATTTAATTCTAAAAATCCCTCTTTTTTTAATTCTTTTAAGATGATAGATAATCTACTGGGGTTTAATTTTAATTCCCTCGCTAATTCTCTTAGATAATATTCTTTTCTTGGATTTTCAAATATTTTTTCAATAATTTTGTCTTTTGAATTCATTTTATTGATTTATTGAGATTTTAATTGTATTTAGTCGTATACTTTTAATATACAATTGTATACTTTATGTATACTTTTAAACTTTTTGTTTTTCCCCTTTGCTTTTGAATTATTTAGAATTGTTTAATTGTTTCTTTTTTCTTTCCTTTGTTTTAATTAAACCCTTTAATTCTTTTTCATAATATTTTCCTAAATCAAAATTCCCTTTTAATTCTGAATCTTTCTTCTTTTCTTCATGCATTTTTATTTGTTTTTCAATTGATTCTAATCCTTTAATTAGTCTTTTATCTCTTTTTGCAATTTTATTACCTCTTTATCTAAAAGGTTTAATAATTCAATAATCTTTTCTTGTTTTATGCTTTTTAATTTTTCTTTTTCCTTTATTTTTTGATTTAATTTATACTCTTGATATATCTCAATTACATTTTCAATTTCTGGAAAAGACATACGGGTATTTTTTAAAATCCATTTCTTAAAATTTTTGGTTTTGTAAATTTTTTTGTTTAATATGCATTTTATAATAAAAATTCCTCTTGTTCTTAAGATTATAGAGTATATTTGTTCTGGATCTATTTTTATAGAATTATCTAAAGTTAATAATCCCCTATTTATTTTTAATATCTCTTTTGTTTCTTGAAGATATTCTTCTATTCCTTCATTTATTTTTTCTTTATTTTTTTCTATATTTTCTTTTATTTTTTCAATTAACATATTATTTAATATCGTTTTTGCTTCCATTATCCTGGTCAAAATTTGGAGGACATTTTTTTTGTTTATATTTAACATCTTTTCTTCAGGAATTATTGAGATATTATACTTCCCAGATATGAGTTCTGTTTCTTCTTTTTCAGAAATTACTAAAATATCAATATCTGAATTTTCATCTTGTTCATTTCGTGCATAACTTCCTGTTAAATAAATTCCGGATAATTTGGATAATCTATTTTTTAAGATATTAAGTGTTTCTTTTTGTATTTCTTCTGTGGGATCAAGAAGTGTAACTTTTGTTAATTTTCCAGTCCATTCTTTTGGAAGTAAAACTCCTGCACCATTTCCCCACCTTATTGCTTCTTTTATTTCTGATTTAGTTGTATTTACTTCATTTTTCATGTTTAAACATTGTTTAAACATTATTTAAATCTTTGTTTTTGAAGTATCTAGATTTCTAAATCAATGACTAGTTTGTCAATTGCAACAGTGGGTTTCAAAACTTTTCTATTGGTTCCTTTTTTTATTTTTCCTTTGCTTTTACCTTCTGTTAATTTAACAATCCCAAATTCTTCCAAAATTCTAAGCTCATTTCTAACTGTTTTAAAGTCTCTCTTAAGTATTTTTGCTAAAGAATAAATTGAATCTGGATTAGTTTCTTTTATTGTTTTAATGATCTTTGCTTTTTCTTCTGAAAATAATAACTTTAATTGGGATATCAAAAATGTTGGTTCATTGTTTGGGTTTGCTTTAGTTAAATGGAGTTTGGATAAATTTAAGTTTGAAATATCCCTAAGATTTAATAAAGGAAATCTTGAAATAAAATGTTCTTTGGGTTCAAAACTAGATTGTATGCTATAAATCTTTTTTCCTGTCTTAGTTATTTTTTGTGTTTCTGCCATAAAATTTTTGTTTTTTCTTTATGTTTTTCTTTTTTTAATTTATTTGATTATATTTTGTTTTCTTTATTTTATTTTTTAGATTTTTATCGTCGCAAAAATAAAATAATCTAATTTAAGTTGGTTTTTTAGTACATATATGGTAAAAAAAGCCAGATATTTAAACTTTCTTGTTTTTTGGAAAAAAAGAGTATTGTTTTTTTAGTGACAACGAAAGGTTTATAAATAAAACCCCTAAAAAACACGTTAAAACACCCATATTGAGCAAAGCTTTTTAAATGATTTTCAGGTATCTATTTTATCGCATTATTCAGTCCTATCTAAGAATTTGGATAGGAAGCGAGAAAACTGGCCAGAGGATTGCCCTGAACGCAATCCCGCCATGATATTATATATAGAATAATGATACGACCATGTGAAAGTGGCCATATTATATTTTATATAAAAATAACATGTGAATAAAGGCCTAAAATCTCGGCCACTACAGAATGAAAATTTTGTGGAAAGTCGAAGTTCAATGGATACCAACGAACTTGGCTTATCCAAAGAACATGGCCAAAGTTCAGAAATCCTCAAAAATCGCAAGATTTTTGGGACGCAGAAAATGAAAATTTTCAGCGAAAACAAAATTAAAATTTCCCAAAATAGAAAATATTAGGGATTTAAAAAACAAAACGGAGGAAAATTTCAAAATGAAATTAATGAGAAAAATTGCACCTTTATTGGTAGCAGGATTGTTCTTAGGAACAACAGCAGCTGCAGCAGACCTAGCAAACTGGAAAGCAGCCTTCCCAGGCGCTGACACAGTTATTGTATTAGGAGAAAATGCAGCAACAGCAGACAACATCGGAGCTGTTGATATAACAGGAGCTTTGACAGTTGT
>CAYUCT010000030.1:0-5992 GCA_964443565.1 Candidatus Woesearchaeota archaeon | reverse complement strand
GGAAGACAAAAGAATTTAGATAATATTACAACAGGGATTTATTTTGTGAAATAAATATTTAAGAAAAAAATCTTTTTATATCTACTATAAATTTTTCAAAAAAGTTTATATTTTGTATTTCTATTGGAATAATAATTTCTTCTTCATAATATTTTTCATTTTTATCAAGATAGAAAATTTTTGTTTTTAAATCATATTTTCCGGGTTTTAAATTTTTCATTTGCATAGAATCAATTATCAATCCGGTTGTTTGTTTTCCATTTTTTAACCAAAAAGATTCTTCATAAAAATAATCTAATTGATTGTTTGTAACATTGATATTAAAATCAATATTTGTATTGGCGGTAATTTGTAGAGGAATTATTGTTTTCTCCCCGTATCTTATTATTTTTTTATCTGGATTTTCAATTTTAATATTTGGAACTCTTAAAATAATAAAATCTAAACAAGAAATTCCTAAAAATTCTTCTTCATTTTTTGCAGAAATGCAATTTATTGTAGACAACATTGGTTGAGTTAAATTTTTAGAAATTGGATTTGATAAACGCAAAGGAATAGAAAATATCTCTTGTTTAGCATTATTTTCATTAATAAAAGTTTGTTGACAGTTATTATCGATGCATAAATCAATAACTTTTCCTTTATTCTCTTTATTATCTAAAATGCAGAGCGCAGTAAAATTTTCATATTCATAATAATACTTTTTTTCGGTTTTACAAAAGAAATCAAAATTTGTTCCTAAAATAACTTCTGGAGAAACAACTTTTTGAGCATCTTCTAATGTGATTATTGGAAATTCTTTTTTAAAAATAATTTGGGTTTTTGCATTATTTCCAAAAAAATCTTTAATTTCTATATCAGAAATGCACCCATATTCACATTTGTTTGTGTTGGGAGTATGAATGATAAAATATCCTAAACTCTGTTCTCCTGGTTTTAATAAAATTGTTTTTTGCGTTTCTCCAAAATAATCCGGAGCTGTTGCGAGATACACTGGCCAAGAAAAATAATAATCTGTTTTTGCTTTTATTTCTAATGGAACATAACTATCAAGTCCGGTTTCAACAATGATTGGTTTTATTGAAAAAATAATTGGAATTTCTTTTATTTCACCCTTATTTTTTATTTGAGAATTAATATCTATTTTTTCTGGTTGAATATCTCCTGTATAACTATATTCAATTGCTTTTGTTCCTGCATCAATTGTTTCTTTTAATTTTATATGGTATGCATCAATCCAACCAAATTGACCAAAAGTGGGATCATAAGGAATCCATCCTTCTTCCCCTAACCATGCTTCAACCCATGCATGTTCTCTAAATGTTTTATCCTTAGTAGAATAAGCAACACCAGTTACATATTTCACTGGGATTCCTAAAGATTTAGATAAAGCCATGAATAAAATAGCATAATGACTGCAAACCCCTATTTTATCTTGCATAATCTCTTTTGCATTTTTCAATTCAACTTCTTCTTCATTATAAATCATATTCTTATTCACATAATCTCCAATATTATTTAATGTTTCAAATAAATCATCTTTTTTTACTAACTGTTCTGCCTTATTCCTAATGAATGGATCATCTAGAACATACAAATTTTCTCCTTCTAAAAATTTTGAATAACTATTTAGTTCATTATACAGTTTGATATCCTTATCTTTTAAATCGTTTAAATTATTAAATAAATCTTCAAAAGAAATTTTTTCTTTAATCTTTGGATTATAAAAATAGGTTTTTATTTTTGAAATTAAAATAAATTTTTCTGTTCCGTCTCCATTTATTTTAAAGGATAATTTTTTTTCAACTTCGTCTTCAGAATATTTTATAATTTTTCCATCTTTATCTTGGATAGAAATAATTGAAACCTCTTGTCTATAATCTTCTTTTGGAAAAATAAATAAATCTAAATTTACATTTGCGTTCTCTAAAAGAATTTCATTAGAGATATTTAATTCAATTTCTAAACTTTGATAATTGGCTTGATAATCTCCCATCAAATCTATTTCATTAGTTTCTTGCGAGTATGAAAAAGGAATTAATAGAATAAAAAAGATAAAGTACCCAAGAATTAAGAATATACATAGAAAATTTTTTATGCATTTATTAAATTCTTTCATCTCTTTTTTATTTTTTTGCGAGTTTAATCATATTATCTCTAAATTTTGGAAGATATTCTACAGGTAATGATGCGCCACATGCTTTTTCATGCCCCCCAGTAGTAGATTCTATTCCTTCTAATGCCTTTGCAGTCATTGTTCTTACATCTATATTTCCACGAACAGAAACATTTACTTTTGTTCCGTTAATATAACAAACAACAATAATCATTTCTGGAAAATTGTAAAATAGCTCATTAGACAATTCTCCGCTAATACTCAAATCTCCCCCATATTGGAAAAATAATAAATTTTTATTCACTTTCCCTACTTGTTTTGCCTTTTCTATTAATTTAGTATATTTTCTATCAATTTGTTTAAATCTCTGATAGATTGTTTGATTTTTAGAATTTTTTTCTAATAATTCTTCTGGAGTTTTTGTAGATAATAAATATTTTATCATTTTTAATACATTACTTGTTCTGTCTTTTAATGCAAAATTAAGAATTTTTGCAAGCTTTCCAAATCCTGTTTCATATAATGCTTTTGCTTGCTCATTTTTTTCTATTTTTTTGAATAATGCTGGGTACTCTTCATATAAATCTTTAGCAAATTCAGGAATATACCAATCAGAAATACATCCCAATAAAGAAATCCAAGAATCTTCTTTTTTATTTGCAATTTTATATGCCCAATAAGAAACCGGTTCATTTGTAGGTTTTTCATCTAATAATGGATTAAAATAATAAATCTCACTATACTTTTCACTATCATATGATTTTGGATGATGGTCTATCCAAACAATTTGAATATTATTTTCAATACAATCTTTAAAAAATTCTTCTGAAACAAGAGGTTTATCCAATATAAAAACAAAATCAGGATTTAATTCTGTTAATTTTCTAGAATATGTAGAATTAAGTTCTGGAAAACTTCTAATAGCAACCCCCTTTCCTTTGTTACAATATTTTCTTAATAATAAAAAACTAGTCAACCCATCTAAATCATTATCAAAGAAAAAAAGAGGATTCTGACTTCGATTTAATAATTCTCTGACTTCATGTATTTTTTCTTGTGATAACATTTTATTTTTTAAATTTTTTTACCCAATAATGCTTGTTCTTTTAGAGTATCTAAATCTTTTTTTACTTTTTTTAAATTTTTATCTCCAATTAAATTAATAATTTTTTCAGTATTCTCGGAGATTCCATCCAACAATTCAGAAAAACTATCAAAGTTTTCAATTAAATTAATAATTAAATCCTTATTTAAAGATGTTTTATTTAACAATCTATACCCCCTTGATTTAACCGTATCATTTTGACTTGAATAAAGTAAAATTCTTATGATGCTAGTAGTATCTAATAACTCATCTAAGGTTAATGTTGGAAGTGCAGTTCTTGAAAATTCCCAATTTCGACTATAATCTCGCAAAAGCCAAATTTTTTCTTTTTCTACATCTTTGATTAATTCTTTAAATAAAATTTTAACCAAATTCCCTTCTGTTCCTAATTCAATAATATTTTTTCTAATTGTATCACTAATTCTAAAAATTAATTCCATTTTTTGAATTGGAAGAATTACGTCTTGTAAACTAACAAAATTAGTAAATTCTAAAACATTCAAATTAATTAATAATTCATTTAAAAGTTCTTTATGTTTTTCAAGCATTCTCAATGTTTCAAATGTTTTGTTTAATAATTCTTCAGAACTTTTAAGAACATATCTTAAATTTTTATAATACAACGTTACAATTTTTCTTCTTTCTGAAACCGCAATTACCGGCACGCCTGTTTGTCTAGCTGTTCTCTCTGCAGCTTTATGTCTAGTACCTGTTTCTTTTGTAGGAATATGATAATCTGGAACAAGCAAAGTATTACAATAAACTATTTTTTTTGCATCTTCTGAAAGGATAATTGCCCCATCCATTTTCCCCAATTCTACTAATTGCTGTTGAGAAAAATTACAATCTAATCTAAAACCGCCGTTAGCAATTCTTAAAACATTCTCATTATCTCCTAAAACAATTAACGCACCCATTCCTGCTCGAGAAATATCGTCTATCGAAGCTCTTAATTCTGTTCCGGGCGTTAAAAGTCGAATAACATTAAATAAATCGTCTAATTCATGTTCTTTATCCGGGGCAGGGATAATTTCAGTGTTTAATAAATCATTATCTTTAATTTCGGCCATTTTTTATGTGATTTTATAAAATTTAATCTGTTTTAATTTTATTTTTATTATAACTTATTTTAACCTCATATTGAGATGTTAATTTTGTTTAGTAAATGATTATTTTATCAATTAAATTTAGGAAATTTAGGACATTAACAAATAATTATTAATCTGGATACTTCCCCTTTTTTATTTATTCTTATTTTTTATTTGAAATATAACTTTAATTTTTAAAGATTAATGCTTATGCTGCCATTCTTTTTTATTCTCTTCAAGTTCTTGCATTCTTTTATCTTGAAGATTAACATCCGTCAAAATATCCTCTGCATCAGGAACAACTCCGACAGTATCTGGTTTTCCACAATAAGGACAAAGAGTTGGTTTTTTATCTCTTTTAAATCGATAGTTACATTTCATACATTGAAATTCTGTCATAAAAAGAATAATTTTAAAGAATATTTAAAGCTTTCTTTAAATATTAAACCAAAAATATAAAAAAGAAGATAAACCCCTTATTCTAAGTTAAATTAAGATATCTGAATAAGGGGATAAAATGGACTCTAAAAAATGGACCTATAAACAACCAATAATTGAATTACCTAAAAAAATAAGGGGTATTTTTAGAAAAGATGCTGAAAATCTATTATGGGATCTAGAAAATAGAAAGTATGATTGGGGATATATAGAAAAAGAAGAAGCATATGATTCTAAAAAATGGAAAAGAGTAATAATTCAAAGAAATGCCGAATGGTATTCTGATTTATATTGGAATTATAGGGCAATACATAATTTAAAGTTTGATAGACAATCTGGCACTAACGCAATCCAAAGAATAGCTGATTTGAAAGATAAACCTCTAGGAAAGGATATAAAAGAAATAAAATTTGGATATCCATATATTTATGATTTTAGAATGAGAAAATTCATATTTGAGAGATTAATTGAAGGACAAGAAATTTATGGAAGAGAGAATATTTATATTTTTCCGGCAAATAATGAAATAAGAGAATTTTTTGGCCTTGAAAGAATAATTTTTGAAGAAGAAAATGAGGAAATTAAAGAAAATAAAGAAGAAGAAATAAAATTGGAGGATATTCCATTTTAAAATATTCAAATAAAATGTTTAAAAAATCACCTATAATAAAAGGATATCATTATACCAATCAAACAAATTATAATTCTATGCTTACTGGAAGTCATTATAATGAAAAAGGTTTATTACCCCATAAACGATTTATAATTTTTGGTTGGGGTTTTTCAACACTCCCAATAAAAGCCCATCATGCAGTTATTGAAGGATTATTAGAACCAGAACCGGATTCTTGGATAAAAAATAAAAATTTTCCTGGATTATGGTATTATTTAATGCACGATGTATGTGGTCATTCAACATTTTCAGAAAAAAAAGAAATATTGCTCTTATCTTTTGATTTAAATAAAAAAGATGAGGCATATGTTGTAGAACGTGCGTATATTGAAAAAGAATTATATCGTGAAGGAAATGGATTTGGAGAATCAACAAAACGTTCTATGGGGATCGCATGCAAAAAATATTGGGATTCTAGAATCCCGGTTTTAGAATATAAAGGGGAATATAATGTACCACAATTAGCAATATTTTCTAAAATTAATCCAAAAAGATTAAACATTGAAAAAAGAATTTTAAAAGAAGAATTTTGTAAAGACGTAAAAAAAAAAACCCCAAACACACCCAACACA
>CAYUCT010000029.1:0-6323 GCA_964443565.1 Candidatus Woesearchaeota archaeon | reverse complement strand
AGCAATCAATTATCTTTTCCATTACTTTTAGTTTATATTTATTCTGCATTAGTTTTATTTGGATCATTTATTAACCCTCTTTGGAACTCGTGGATGAGGGATGTTGTTAATCGAAATATAGGGGCTTATTTTGCAAATAGAACAAAAATAACAAGTATATTTGTATTAATTTCAATGATTATTGCGGGTGCAATTCTTGACTATTTCAAAAAAACAAATGTATTTCTAGGATTTTCAATAATCTTTTTTATTGCATTTATTGCAAGATTGATTTCTGCCAGATATTTATATAAGCAATATGAACCAACTTATGTTTACGACAAAAAAGATTATTTTTCGTTTTTTGATTTTATTAAAAAAATGCATAAAAATAATTATGGGAATTTTGTAATTTATATTTCATTAATTGTTTTTACAGCAACAATTGCGGGTCCTTTTTTTGCAGTTTATCAATTAAAAAATATGGGGTTATCTTATCTTCAATATACTTTTGTAGCAATAACTGCCACATTAGCAACAATTTTGTTTGTTCCATTTTGGGGAAAATTTACCGACAGATTTGGAAATCTTTCTGCCATGCAAATAACAGGATATTTAATTCCATTAATTCCTTTCTTTTATTTATTTCTTCCATTCTTAATGAATTTTGGTATGGGAATGATTCTTGCATGTTTATTCTTCATTGAAATATTATCCGGGTTTGCATGGAGTGGATTTAATCTCGCTTCTGGAAATTTTGTTTATCAAGCAGTAAGTCGAGAAAAAATGGCAATTTGTGTTGCATATTCAAATATTCTTCAATCAATAACTTTATTTTTAGGAGCAATGATTGGCGGATTTTTATCGACATGGCTTATAATTACTAATCCTTCCTTTAACTTGTTTGGGGTAATTTATCCGTCAGTATTAATTATTTTTTTAATTTCTGCAATAGGAAGATTTGTTGTTTCATTATGGTTTTTGCCTAAGATAAAAGAAGTTGTTCAAAAAGAAAAATTTGAATTTAAAAAAATACGACATAATTTAAGTCCAGCAAATCTTTGGTTTTATATATTTAATTTACGTACAAGAAGAGAATGGAATTCTGGAAAATTTTAATAATCTTCTTCTTAATATTTTTTAATAAATTTATTCTTCTTGAAAAAGAATTTTTCTTGTTTTATTTGTAAATTTTTTTGCAAGAATTAATGGTTCTGGAAGTTTATGTGGGGGAATTATCATTTTTTTAGTTAACATTAAAGCAGAGTCTAAAGAAATTAAGTTTCCAACATCAACATAAAATGGTTTGCTACCTTCTTTAGTAATAATCTTTTTTGCTATTTTTTTAGTTCCCAGATAAGCATATTTCCCTTTTGTTTTTGTAGATTCATTAATATTTTCGGTTATTCCTATTACTGGCTTATTTAATGATATCCCCAAGTGTGTTGCTAAACCACATTTCCTCGCATGTGTTAATCCGCTCGCTTTTATAAAAACTACATCAAATCCTTCTTCTAATTTTCTAAATGTTTCTAATATTGGCATTAATTCTCTATATGCTCTAAATCCGGTAATATACGGAAATTTTATTCTATCAATTGAATATCTTTCTTCAATTACTTGCATGTTCTCGTCGGTAATTACAATTGAAACAAGAATTTCTTTTGTTTTTAAAAATTCAATATCTATTCCAGCAAATCTATTGGCTAAAGAAAAATTAATTTTATCTTCAAAAATTACAAGTTTAGAAAGTTTTTCTTGTTCTTCTTTTAGTTTATTTATATCAATTCCTTTTTCAATTGCCTCTTTTTCTAACATTTTACTTTTAGTTTAATTTGATCTAATTTATTCAGGTTTAATCTAATTTAGTTAATTTGAGTTTATTCAAACTTGCTATAATTTATTTTCTAATCCTTTTTTATTAAATATAAATTTACTAAATATACTTTTTATATTTTTTATACTTTTTTTATTTGATTTATTTTCTTTAATTGCTTTTAAAAGATTGATTAAATCTTCTTCATCTAATTCTAATACTCCTGGATGATATTCCCATACATTAACATAAACATTTCCGTTATCAACCCTTATTTCATAAGAATCGGTTACTCCAATTTCTTTTCCTCCACGATATACTGTGTCTTCTTTCATATAATCTTTTATTTCTCTCATCTATTCAATAATTATTGAATAATTTTAAATGTTTGGTTTATTTAATTTAGTTTAATCTAATTTATTCTTATTTATTTAAAATTCTAAAATCTTAAAAAAATCTTAAAAGTTTGAATCTCTTAAATAAAAAGCTTTAAAAAGCTCCAAAAATATTTGTTAACATGCCATTAAGAAAAGGAAAGTGTTATTCTAGTATAACTAGAAAACCATACACAAGAAAATCAAAGAAGAGAGTATTAAATTATATTAAGGTAGTTCCACATACAAAAGTTCCAAGATTTAATAGTGGGGATTCAGCAGGATTTAATTCTGGAAAATATAAGTTTTTAATATCATTAATTGCTAAGAAAGAAGTTCAAATAAGAGATAATTCAATTGAATCAGCAAGACAAGAAATTCATAAAAAATTAGAAGCAGAAATGAAAGGAAATTTCTTTTTGTCTGTAAGAGCATATCCACATCATGTTTTAAGAGAACACGCTTTAGGTAGTGTAGCAGGTTCTGATAGAATGACCACTGGAATGGCACATTCATTTGGAAAATCTATGGGTATTGCTGCAAGATTAAATGCAAATCAAAAAATATTTGCAGTTGCTTGTAATGCTGAAAATGTTCCAAAAGTCAGAAAAATTTTTGAAAAAGTTAGACCAAAAATTCCAGGCGATAAAGGAATAACCGTTGAGCCATTGAATATATTCAATCCAATGATGAAGAAATAATTTTAATTAATTTAATTAATTTATTTTTTAATAATCTTTCAGATATATTATTTTGAAGTTATTTCTTAATCATCACTCAATCTGATATTTATTTATTCATTTTGGTCTATTCAATCTTGGTCTATTCAATTTTAGTTTATTTAATCTTAATCAGCCTTATTTTATTTAAATTTATTTTAGCATAACATTTATAAAAAACATTTAAGTATTTTATTTATGAACGAAAGAGAGGATGATAGTAATAAGAATAATTTATCTGAAAAGAATATTCTATGGTTATCTGATTTATCTAAAAAAGATATTCCAATAGCAGGAGGAAAAGGAGCAAATCTTTCAGAAATGTATAATGCCGGATTACGTGTCCCAAATGCGTTTATATTAACGTCAAAAGCGTTTGATAGATTTATTAATCAAACAAATTTAAAAAAAAGAATTTTAGAAATTCTTGGTTCTATCTCTTATGAAAATACCCAAGATTTAGAAAATAAAACAAAACAAGTAAGGGCGATGATACTAGTTTCTGATTTTCCAGAAGAACTTGCAAAAGAAATTCGAGAGGCATATAGCTTTTTTGATGAAGAGGATGAAAATGCAATAATAAGAAAAAAATTTGTTGCAGTTCGTTCATCTGCAACAACCGAAGATTTAAGCACCGCAAGTTTTGCAGGACAGCAAGAAACATTTCTTAATATTCGTGGAGAAAAAGATCTTTTAGAAAACATAAAAAAATGTTGGGCTTCACTTTATACTGCTCGAGCAGTCTATTATAGAAATAAAAATAATTTTTCTAATGAAACAAGTTTAATTGCAGTAGTTATTCAAAAAATGGTTGATTCAGAAAAATCAGGCGTAATGTTTACTGTTAACCCATTAACCAACAATAACACTGAACTAGTTATTGAAGGAGTTTTTGGATTAGGAGAAGGAATTGTTTCTGGAACAGTTGAACCAGATACATATATCTTAAATAAAAATTCTGGGGAGTTAAAAAATAAAAGAATTGGAACAAAAAAAGTAATGTTCATAAAAAATAATTATGGAAAAACCGAAATTAAAAATATTGATTTAGGAATGCAAGAAAAAGAAGTTTTAACTTTTCAAGAACTAAATGAATTATACACACAGGGATTAAAAATAGAAGAACATTACTCTTGGCCACAGGATATTGAATTTGCAATAGAAAAAGGGGAAGTTTATATCGTTCAAAGTAGACCAATTACAACTCTTGAAAAAGAAGATAAAAAAGAAATTGGTGTTACTGAAAATGAGATTTTATTAAAAGGTTTAGGTGCTTCGAGGGGAATTGCTTCGGGAGTTGTTAGAGTAATTTATGATTTAAATCAATTAAATAAGATTCAAGAAGGAGATATTTTAGTAACAAAAATGACAAACCCGGATATGGTTGTTACAATGCAAAAAAGTAAAGCGATTGTTACGGATGAAGGGGGAATGACCTGCCATGCCGCAATTGTATCTAGAGAATTAGGGATTCCATGTATTGTTGGAACAAAAATTGCAACTAAGACATTAAAAGATGGGCAGATTATCACAATTGATGGGGGTGCGGGAATTGTTTATGAAGGGGAAATAATAGTCCAAGAAAAAATTGAAGAAAAAAAAGAGAATTCATTAGCAAATGAAGAAGCTGAAAAAATAAATGAAGAAATTGAAGAAACAAATGAAATTGAAGAAATATCTCAAGAATTAGAGCAAATTGCAGAAATAAACATCCCTCAAAATCAAATTAATAATTTATCAATCAATGAAAAAACAAAAGTAAAGGTAAATTGTGATTTGCCTTATGTTGCAAAAAGAGCAGCAGCTACTGGAGCAGATGGTATAGGTTTAGTTAGATTAGAATTTATTATTGCCCAATCAGGAATTCATCCTGCAGAATATATTAAAGATAATAGAATGACGGATTATACTATTGTTCTAGTTAATGGTTTAAAAGAAATTGCTGAAGAGTTTAAAGATAAACCAATATGGGTAAGAACCTCGGATATTAGAACAGATGAGTATAAAACATTAAAGGGAGCAGAAAACGAGCCTAAAGAGTCAAATCCAATGCTTGGTTGGCACGGAATAAGAAGAGGATTAGACCAAAACGAAATATTAAAATCAGAATTGAGAGCAATAAAAGAACTTCATAATTTGGGATACACCAATGTAGGTATAATGTTTCCTTTTGTAATTAACACAAAAGAAATTATTAAGGCAAAAATATTCATGAAAGAAGTTGGATTAGATTTAGAAAAGACAGATTATGGGGTTATGATAGAAACTCCGGCATCATGTTGGATTATTGAAGAATTGTGTAATCAAGGAATAAAATTTATTTCATTTGGAACAAATGATTTAACACAATTAACTTTGGGAATAGACAGAAATAATGAAAGATTAGCAGATTTATATTCTGAAATGCATCCTGCAATGAAAACACAAATTCAGCATGTTATTCAAGTATGTAAAAAACATGGAGTAAAAACAAGTATATGCGGGCAAGCAGGAAGTAATGAAGATATGGCAAAATTTTTAGTTGAACAAGGAATTTCAAGTATCTCTGCAAACATCGACGCAGTTTCTTTAGTTAGAAAAGTTGTTGATGAATATTATGAAGGAAAATAAATCTTAAGAAAAAAAATTAAAAAAAATAAAAACAAAATGAATAAAAAAAATAAAATTGTTTTTTTGGTTTTAGGAATTTTTGTTTTAATAGTTTTAATTTTATTTTTTCCACTAAAAAATATTTTTACTGGAAATGCAATTTCATTAAATGATCCTAATAATATAGGAATTCCAGAAGAACCAAATGATACAATAACCCCTGTTAAAAAAGAAGTAGTTACAGGAGAATTTGAAATGATGCCAAGCAAACCATATTTCGTCTCTTACAGAGAAGATGCACCAGAATATACTCAATTAACCTATTTCGGTGATATCCCAGAACATGCGGTGTTTGAATTTAAAGTTTTAAGTAATTGCGTTGGTTTAGAATCTTGTAAAGAAAACTATATCATTCTTCCATTAGACACAAATATAAAAACAGCAAAAGATTTGTGCCAAACAAAAGCAGACGATGGATTAGATTTAATGGGTTTGAATAGTGGAGAGATAATTAGACTGTGGGATTCAATAAATCAGAGGATTATAGACCTTACTAAATGCAGTAATCGTATGCAAAACATAGAATTATATCCTATGCAAGTTTATTTAATTACTGTTTCAAGAAATGTAAATTGGACTCAAAAATAAAAAAGAGGGCCCCTGCAGAGTTCAAATCTTCATCAAAAACGGTGCTCAGCTTAACCTGTTAGTGCTTTTTTGCTTGTTAGTACACTCTGCTCAGGCAAATTTAGATAACTCTTAAGGTTTATAAATTTTTAAAAAATAAAAAAAGGCTCCCAAAGGAGCCAAAATAAGAAATTATTCGTCCATCTTTGACTAAGCAAG
>CAYUCT010000028.1:1321-6724 GCA_964443565.1 Candidatus Woesearchaeota archaeon | reverse complement strand
TAATAATTCAATAATTTAAGAATTTAAAGAGGTGAAATAAATGAATGTAAAGATAAGAAATATAAATAAAATTAATTTAGTTTTATCTTTATTCTCTTTAATCTTTTCTTTTTTGATTTGTGTTTCTTTTGTTTCTGCGGCAACAATGAATTATTATTCTCTTAATCTTAGTTCTGAATCATTTAGTTCTGGGCAATTATTAAATGGAGTTATAAATCTAACATTATTAAATCAAGATTCCGGGATAAATGTTAAATGGTCTGTTGATGATGTATTAAAAGGAGAATCAACATTATTAGATTTTATATCGCGGAGTGGAATTCAAAAAACCTGTTCAAATTCAGATTGTAAAATAAATTATTTGCTTTCTAATTCAGGAAATACAGAAGTAATGAATTATGACCTTGAATCTGAAGATTTATTTGGATTTTATATTTCTGGAGCAAATGTGCAAATAACAGATTTTTCTTTTGATATAGAAGGAACAAGCAATCTTGCTTCTTCATGTGATGATTCTTCTTTTAAAATTGATTTATTAAATGATGGAATAAATGAATATGAAGAAAATACTCCTTCAGCATATCCTTGCGAAGATTTTTATTCTGCTTCTACTCTTGATTTAACAACAAGTCAATGGGCGCATGTTGAAAATGATTGGTTTTGTGAAAAAATAGAAATTCCAAAAACAGGGCAAGTTGAAATTTTAACTAATACTCAAATGGGGGGAAACGGATACATTAATGTTTCAATCTTTAATCCAGAAGATTTAGAATTTTTAGGAGATTGCTCACTTGAAATTAATGAGGATGATTTGGGTACTTGTAATATTTCTAGTGATACTTTTTTTATTCCTGAAGAAAAAGAATATTTTGTTTGTTTAAAAAATACAGAATATGATTCTGATTCTCCATACAAGATTCTGATTGAATCAACTTCAGAGCATTCTGGTTTTAAAGGATTAAGTTCTTCTCCAACTTATTCTTTTGATTTAGCAATTTATGTAAGACCCTATGGATTTTCTTCTTTTAATGATGGTCTTACTTTTGATGATGAATATTCCTTAAATTCAAATTTAGAGGGGTATATGCAAGATTATTTATTATCTAAATATTCTAACAATTGTACGAATGGTTGTATTATTCCATTAAAAATTTATTCAAATGATACTAATCAAAAAATAAATATTTCTTCAATTAATTTGGTTTATACAACGATTATTATTACAACTACCGAAAATAAAATTTATAAATTAAATACAAATTATCCAAAATTAAATATTTCAAATCAATTAATTAATTTCGGTTTTCTTAACGCTACTGCTCCAACAACGATTTCAAATAATCATAAATTTAAAATTACACTCGGTGCAACTTCAAAATCTGATAATTTTGATGTTGAATCTACTCCGGATGTTTCTATTTTAAATCCACTTCAAACGATTCCTGGGCAAAGCACTAATTTTTTGGTAATTGTTTATCCTGTTAGTTTAATAAGGCCGATTGTTTCATATAAATGGAATTTTGGTGATGGTACGGGTGAACAAATAACTACTGAGCCAAGTATTTATCATACGTTTTATAATGCAGGGGATTATCAAGTTATTGTGACTGCGACAGACAATAATAGTGTTTCTGGTTCAGGAATATTTTCAGTGAGTACGAATTTGAGTATTACTTCTTTAAACAATTCAATTAATCAAAAAATTTCTGAACTTAATTCTTTTTCATCTAAACTTCCATATTCTGAAAATTGGTATTCTGAATTATATGGAGTAAATTTAACTCAAATGAATCAAACATTAATTTCTTTAAAAGGACAATTAAATTCTTCATTAACCCAATCACAACTGTCTTCAATAAATTCCCAGATTTTATCTATGAATTTGCCAGAAGATATTTTAGATAAAAATAAATTATTAGAATCAAAATATTTTGTTTCTTTTAATTATATTGAACCATTAAAAATTGCACAAGCATCTGATTCTGAAGGAGACTATAATTCGGAGTATGAAGAACAATATAAAAATTCTATCTCTGTTTGGCAAGATAATAATTTAGAGTTAAGATATGCCTTAACAAGTAAAGCATTAGTATATAATGATAGAACAGAAGATAAATTAACATTGGTTACATTATCTTTAGATCCATTAATAAATTTAGAAGAAGTTTATCTTATTATTAATATGCCTTCAGGAGTTAGTCCTTCTTCGGTTATGATAAAAGATAACGAGAGTTATGATTTTGTAGAATTGAATAATGCTCTTGCGTTTAAATTTTCTTCTTTATCTTCTAATAAATATATTTATCTTGCTATACCCGGAGTGGTGAATTATGATAACTTGATTATGTTTATGTCTCCAACCTTAGATACTTTCTTAATTGATCAAAATAATTCTAATGGAAGTTATGAAAAAAAAGATGTGCCAACTGTCTTAGTTATATCTATTTCAATTGTCTTATTTGTTGTTTTTTTTATTGTTCTTTATTTAATTTGGAAAGATAATTTAGCAAAAATGAAAATAAAAACTAAAAAATCTGAAGAAATTTTTAAAAATAAAAATGATTTAATAACTTTACAAAATTATGTTCAATCTTCTGTTTCTTCTGGAATCCCAATGGAAACTATCAAAAAACAACTTTTAAATGCTGGTTGGACAAATGAACAAGCAGATTATACTATTAAAACTTTAAAATTAAAGTAAGATTCGGTTTTAAAAAACAGTGATAGTTTTTATATAAAAAAGGAAGTATTAAAAAGGCATTTCTCCTATATAAAATTAAGAAAAAGAGATAAAGAATTAGGGAAAAGTAATCGAATAAAAATTTAAAATGTCGAATATATCTAAAATTATAAAGAGAATTAATTTTTTTAAAATTGGATTATCTATTCTTATAATTCTTTTAATCTTCTTGGGTTTTATATTATTTACAATTATTAATGTAAATGCACAAACGATAGATGATGCAGATATCATAAAAATTGAAAAAGCTTATTCGTGGTTAGAATCTAAAACAATTGGAAAATGGAATTTTTTAACAACCGAACAACAAGTTTTTTCATTTTTAGCATTACAGGATAAACTTTCTGAAAGTGCAAAGCAATCATCTTTTAATTCTTTATTAGCAAAATCAAATAATAAAAAATGTTGGCCTAAACAAAGTTGTTCTATAAAGGAGACTGCACTAGCAAAATTAATGCTTGATACAAATACCTATTATTTTAATAACGCTTCGGCGTGGTTACTTTCAAACAATCAAACCCCTACGAATGTAGAAACCTATCTTCAAATTACTCCCCAAGAAGGATATGGATATTATAATATTATTGAAGGAAATGATAATCTTCAATGCAATCTTTCATATAATCTTTCTTCAAATGAAATTGGAACATTTTCATTATCTTTAGATAAACAAAGTAAAATTTATGGGAGTCCTAGTCCTACTTTGGGAGAATGTTTTTCAATTTCAGATAATTCTTTATTAAAAATTGATTCTTCATGCGGGGAAAGAGAGTTTAATCTTTCTTGTGATAATTATGCTATATCCAATTTAGTGTTTAAAAAAATAGATTCAAATATCTGGTATGTCCCAAAAGAAAGTTATGAAATTTATCCTGAAAATTATCAATTGATTAAGGTGAAAAATTATTGTATAAAAAATCCGATTACATCTTCTTGTGATTATGAGGGAACTCTTTGGACAGCATATGCTTTTTTTAAACAAGGAGATTTAATCTATAAATCTTTTTTGCCATATTTAATTGCTGGATATGAAGAAAATTTGAAATATCAACCAGAAGCATTTATTTATGCATTAACAAAAAACAACGATTATGGGGAAAAAGTTGAAGATAAAAAAGTTTCATTAATTACAATCAGCGGAACAGAATATAATGAATACTACGATTCTGCTATGGCCTATTTGCTTACAGAAGGATATTCTGGAAGAAGTTCTCTTGCTTCTATGAAAACAACATTATTAACAAAACAAACAACCCAAGGAAATTGGAATTCTCTTTCTGGTGATAATATTAGAGAAACAGCGATGATTTTATATTCATTTTGGCCATCATTAGATTTACTTAGTGAATGTGAATCATATGGTTATTCTTGTGTTTCAAATTGTTCAAATGTAAATGGAGAAATACAAGAATATGGATGTTCTAATAGTCAAGAATGTTGTAATGTCCCATTAACTTGTGAAGAAGTGTATGGGGAATGTTCAGTAAGTTGTGGATTTGATCAAAAAGCATCAACAGGGATGTGTGATAATAATAGAAGGTGTTGTCAAGATTATTCCAGATTAACTTGTGCAGGGCAATTAGGGGGGAATGTTTGTTCTATAAATGATAGATGTATAAATTCATTTGGAACAGAAATTTCTTTTATTAGCTCATCTGATTCAAATTTATGCTGTTTGGGAACTTGCAATAATGGAACTTCAGAAAGTTGTTCTTCATTAGGGGGGATAATTTGTTCACCTTATAATAACCAAACTTGTTTAAGTGGAAGAGAAATTGATGCTTTTGAAGAGTATTGTTGTTATTCTGATTCTTGTTCAGATTCAGTTTCTAGTTGTAATGGTATTTCTCCAGGGGGAATAATTTGTTCTTCAAATGAAATATGTAATAATGCAGAATTAATTTATTCATCAGATAGTTTGGGATTAGCAACCTGTTGTCCTACAGGAGAATGCATTCCTCAATTTTGTTCAAATGAAAATGGAGAAATTTGTGAGAATAATCAAGAATGTTCTGGGGAGATTATTAAATCAGGAGATGCAGAAGTTTGTTGTATCAATGGGCAATGTTTAGATTCTTGTTCTTCTTTAAATGGGGAAACATGTCCAAGCGATAAATCTTGTGAAGGTAATTTGAAAAGAACATCAGATACAACCAGATGTTGTGTTGGAAAATGTAAATCAAAATCAAATTTTATTTTCTTGATTTTAATTTTCTTAATATTCATAATTTTTGGGTTGTTATTATTTTTATTTATAAAAAATAAAGAAAAGATTATGAATAAGATAAATGAGATAAAAAATAAAAAAAGAAAAAATACCAATTCTAAATTTAATTATCCAATGAACCCCTCAATGAATCCTTCAATGAACTCGTCAATAATTAAAAGACCAATTCAACAGCAATATAAGCAACCAATGCAACCATCTACATTGCAGAAACCAAATTATAATATAAAAAATCCAAATATTTATCCTTATCAACATTCAGGGAATATTCAGCAAAATCTACAATTAAGACCCATACAACCAAATTCACAGAATCAAAATAAACCTCAATTAAATGTTCCTTTGCCAAAACCATCTCAATTTCAAGGAAAATCGTTAACTCAGAATAATAACTCAAAACAAAATTTAAATAATAAAAATTTAAAAAAACAAGATA
>CAYUCT010000028.1:0-1221 GCA_964443565.1 Candidatus Woesearchaeota archaeon | reverse complement strand
AATTTAAAAAAACAAGATACTTAAAAATAAAATGATTCAAAATAAAAGAGGAAAAAAAGCACAGATGACTATTTGGATAATCATTGCAATAATTGTCATTACCTTCTCTTTAATTGTTTTATTTGTTTTTAACCCATTTAAAATTTCATTTAATAAACAAACTACAATGCAAAAACCAGATGTTTTTATTTCGGATTGTATGAAAGATTTTATTACTGAAACAGCAGATATTATTTCTGTTAAAGGAGGGTATTATGAAGACCCAAATGTATACATCGGGTATGATAATCAAAAAGTTGGATATCTGTGTTATACAAATATCCCCTTCACAAATTGTTCAAATCAACAACCTTTTTTAACACAATTTGTTGAGCAACAGATAAAAGAACAGACAATTCAATCAGATATTATAAATAGATGTTTAACAAATTATAAGCAAGATTTAATAAAAAAAGGATATTCTGTTGAAACTTGTGAAAAGATTAATTCAAACAAATTTAATGTTACTTTTGGAGAACAAAAAATAATTCTTCCTATTGATTGTTTTGTACACATAAAAAAAGAAGATAAAAATTATAATTTTGATAAGATGAATGTTGAAATAGAACATCCTTTGCCTGAATTTGTTGAGATGGCAAAGAAGATAGTTGAAACCGAAATTGAAACAGGAGATTTTTCTTTAATTTTAGTTCAAACTTATAATCCTTCTTTAGAAATAAAAATAGAAAGAGGAGAATCAAGAATATATATCTTGCAAAAAATAAATACTGATAAAAAATTTGTTTTTGGAATTAAAAATCAATATAGAGAATTATTACTATAATTTTTATAAAAATTAAATAAAAAAATGACAATAAAAAATAAAATAAAGAATAGAGAAAAAAAGGATATTGAATTTTTATTAGAATCTTTTGTAATGCTAATTTTAATTTTATCTATGCCGATTGTATTTGCAAAAATAATATCTATTGAAAATGATAAGAATTATTTTATTGAAAAAAATGAAAATAAGATTATTTCAAATTTTATTGGATCTACAATTGAGTTCTTTGATTTAATTCCAAATGCTCAAGCCGCAGATTTTGGATGTTGTAAGGGAACAGAATCTGGAGCATGTAGAATGACAACAACCCAAGACGCATGTGATGAAATGTCGGGTGGATCGGGAAAAGGAATTTGGACTGCTGGAAAAACTTGTGATCAAACAGATTTTTGTAAACA
>CAYUCT010000027.1:3882-6876 GCA_964443565.1 Candidatus Woesearchaeota archaeon | reverse complement strand
TCCTATCCGAAAGATTTATAAAATAAAAACAATTTAATAATTTAGAAGTTCTAATCGATTATTATCTATTACCTTTAAAATTTAATTAAGATTAAAAGATAATAAAAAACTAAAAATAACAAAATGGAAGAAGAGTTGAAAGGAAAAATAACAAAAACAGGAACAACCACTGTGGGAATTGTTTGCAAAGATGGAATTGTCCTTGCAACAGATAAAAAGGCAACAATGGGTAATTTTATAGGACACAAAAAAGTCGATAAAGTTTTTATAATTAATAATCAAATGGCATTAACAACTGCTGGAAATGTTTCAGATGTCCAATATTTATTAAAATTAATTAAAGCAGAATTAAAATTAAAACAATTAAGAAGTAAACTTGAAATGGGTGTTAAAGAAAGTGCAAATCTTTTAGGAATGCTCGCTTATGATAATATCAGAAAATTTAGCCCAATTATGGCAATAACTGCATTTATTGTTGGAGGCGTAGACAATAAAGGAATATGGTTATTCCAGGTTGATCCAGACGGAACAGTTTTAAAACACGACGATTATGTTGCAGATGGTTCTGGAAGTGTTTTTGCTTATGGGTTATTTGAAAATGATTATAAGGAAAATATGCCTGTAGAAGAAGGAATAAAATTAGCTATAAAAGCAGTTAATACTTCTATGCAAAGGGATATTTATTCCGGTGAAGGAATTGATGTTGTAGTAATAGATAAAAAGGGTGCAAGAAAAGTATTTGAATCCGAAATAAAACATGTGATTGTAGAAAAAAACAAATTGAAATAATAATATAAAAGCACCAAAAATTAATTATTAAAATTGAATTATCCGACAACATTCTTGGATAATTTGAATTAATACCTTTATAAAAATAATTCAAAGCAGATCTTAAACAATAAAAAAATTAGAGCATAAAACAAAATGGATATTTTAAAAACAATTTTAGAAATACTTCCCCCAAAGAGTATTGAATCTGCTAATTTTGAAGGAGCAAATATTGTAATATATACTCAGAATAAAGATTTTTTCTTAAATGGTGAAGATAAAATACGAGAAGCAGTAAATAGGGTAAAAAAAAGAGTTGAATTAAGAGCTTCAACAGATTTATTGCTTGATGAAACTTCTGCTGAAAAAATAATTAAAAAATTAATTCCAAATGAGGCCGAAATTGTAAGTATTCTTTTTGAAAAAGAAAGAAGCGTTGTTACAATTGAAGTTAAAAAGCCCGGGGTGGCTATTGGTAAGGGCGGAGAAACATTAAGAACCATAAAAGAACAAACTTGCTGGTCTGCACAGGCAATAAGAAGTCCAATAATTAAATCCAAAATTACAGAAGCAATTAGAGCAGTTTTACATTCAAAAGGAGATTATAGAAAAAAATTCCTTAATAAAATTGGAAAAAGAGTTTACAATGAATGGAATCCGGGTAAAAAAGAAGAATGGATAAGATTAGGTTTTTTAGGAGGAGCAAGACAAGTTGGAAGATCATGTTTATTATTACAAACACCAGAATCTAAAATTTTATTAGATTGTGGAATAGACATTTCAACACAAGGAGCAGATCAATTTCCTTATTTTAATATTCCAGAATTTGATTTAAAAAGCATTGACGCAGTAATAATTTCTCACGCACATTTGGACCATTCGGGGTTATTACCTTATTTGTATAAACTAGGATACAGGGGGCCATGTTATATGACTGCGCCAACAAGAGACATCTCAGCATTATTAGCACTAGATTTCATTGGAGTAGCTTATAAAAAAGCCTCTTCTCCGTTGTACAGCATAGTAGATATCAAAAATATGATTAAACATTCTGTTGAATTAAATTATAATGAAGTTACAGATATTACTCCTGATGTAAGATTGACATTGTATAACGCGGGCCATACAATTGGAAGTGCAATGGTTCATTTAAATATTGGAAATGGATTACACAATCTCCTTTATACTGCAGATTATAAATTCATTAGAACAAGAGTTTTAGAACAAGCAACAAACAAATTTATGAGGTTAGAAACTTTAATTACTGAATCAACATACGGTGGAAAAGAAAATACTCTACCCCCAAGAAAAGATGCAGAAGCTTCAATGCTTAATGCTGTTAAAAAAACAATAGAACGAAAAGGAAAAGTTTTGATTCCGGTTTTAGGAGTTGGAAGAGCACAAGAAATTATGATGATTATTGATAATGCGGTAAAAGAAAATTTAATTCCCGAAGTTCCAATTTATGTTGATGGGTTGGTTTGGGATGTTACAGCAATTCATACTGCTTACCCAGAATTTTTATCAAATAATTTAAGAAATCAAATCTTTCAAGATAAAAATCCATTTAATTCTGAAATCTTTAGAAGAGTTGGTTCTGCAGAAGAAAGAAAACAAGTTATTGAAGGCGGACCATGCATTATATTAGCAACATCTGGAATGCTGGTTGGCGGAGCATCACAAGAATATTTCAAAGAGTTAGCAGATAATAAACATAATTCAATTGTATTTGTAAGCTATCTTGGTCCAGGAAGTTTAGGAAGACAAGTCCAAGAAGGATTATCCGAAGTTAGATTCACAAACTTTGAAGGAAAAGAAGAAACATCAAAAGTTCAATTAGAAGTTTTTACGATTGATGGAATGACCGGACATGCAGGAAGAAATGAAATTCTTGGTTTTGTTAATAGTATTACACCTATGCCAAAAAGAATAATAATCAATCATGGAGAACAATCTCGTTCATTAGATTTAGCATCTTCTATCTACAAAATGCATAAAGTTGAAACCGTTGTTCCAAGAAATTTAGAAGTTCTTAGATTGAGATAAAAAAATAAAGATTATTATTATTGTTATTTAATTGGGATAATAAACAATCTAAAAAATTTATTCTATTTCTTCTGTTAATATCCTAATTAAATCTCTAATATTATTTAATTTAAATAGGGTACATATCTTTAATATCTTTAATTAATGTCCTTTGTTTTCTTTGCTTTATTTATTAAATTG
>CAYUCT010000027.1:0-3782 GCA_964443565.1 Candidatus Woesearchaeota archaeon | reverse complement strand
TCTTTAATATCTTTAATTAATGTCCTTTGTTTTCTTTGCTTTATTTATTAAATTGCAATACATATCTTCAACATCAACGCCATCTTTTGCTGCTTTTTTCCCTAATTTGATTATTTAGTCGTCTTCATCTATTTCTTTGAGCATCTCAATCTTTTCTTTAAATCAATAATCCAATAATTAATCCAATCAAACATCCTACACTTAAGAAAGGCATTGCAGGATAGAATTTTCCCTTTTCTGAAAAGAATAATAAAACTAACAAAGATAATGTTGTTGTTAAAATTGTAACTATCGCAGGAATCAAACCAAGAGAAAGCAAGATCACTCCTGCGAAAATCATTGGGAAAGCAACATCCCCCCCACCAAGCGCAGCCATATTAACTTTTATTTTTGACTGTTTTAATTTAACATTTTTTTGTTTATCGGATAATTTCATTGAACGTATTTTTTCAATCTTGATTCTATCTTCTTTTTTAATATAAGGAATTAAAAATCCAGTAAAAACTTTTAACTCGTTCATTTGAAATTTAGCCATTTTTATCATGTGCTTTGTTTTCCAAACAGCAATCATATCATAAACAGAAATAATTACCAAAAGTAAAATTGCAATAGGCAAATTTACAATAGGAATAAATATAACTGCTAGACCAGGATAAATTAATAATTCTGAAAAATTATGTGCGAGCATATTTCTTTTAAAAATTTTAAAGTATGTAAAAAATATAGCAATAGGAACAGCAATTATTTCTGCTATTGAAATTCTTTTATTAAATAAATTGAATATCTTAAATCCGAATGAAGGATATAAAATTAAAGAAATTGAAATGCTCAAACATGTAAAAACAACAAACGTAAACCAAATTTTAAGCAAAATATTTGCTTTAATTCTGGATAATATTAAAAAAAGGATTACTGCAAAAATTAAAGCAACAATAATTGAACTGATGATTGAAATATAATCTACTGTTTCTTTTATTTCAATTTCAGGAGGAAGATTTTCCCTTATAATACTCATATCGGGAATTGTTTCATTTGAAATTGTTCCATCAGAAATTAATTTTTGAGAAGTTTTTCCATAAGATAAATCATAATTATGGATTACCAACAGTCCAATAAACTGGGCTATTAAAAACATTAAAACAATAATAATTGTTGCCTTCCAATTGTGTTTCATCTCTTAGGTTGTTTGTACTATTTTAAAAAGCTTTTTAAAATCTTGAATGTCTATGTAATTATGAAAAAATCAAAAGAAAAAGAGGGACATCTTAAAGAAATAAAAGAAACAAAAAAAATAAAAGAAATTAAAAGTCATATAACCAAAAATCATGTGACTCCTTGGGAGGTTTCGGGGGATATTGAATATACTCAATTGATTAAAGAATTTGGAACAGAACCATTAGATGAAAAAATTTTGATCAGATTACAAAAGATTACTAAGGAAGAACATTTCATGTTAAAAAGAAAAATTTTCTTTTCAAATCGTGATTTAAAATGGTTATTAGACGAATATGAAAAAGGAAACAAGTTTTTTCTATATACTGGAAGAGCATCTAGTGGTCCAGTTCATTTAGGACACCTTTTACCTTGGATATTTACTAAATGGCTCCAAGATAAATTTGATGTGGATGTTTGGTTCCAATTTCCTGATGAAGAAAAATTTTTGTTTAAAGATAATATTACTTTAGAAGAAACAAAAAAATGGACTTATGAAAATATGCTCGATATAATTGCACTAGGATTTAATCCAAAAAAAACACATTTTTTAATTGATACAAAAAATGCAAATATTATGTATGAAGAAGCGTGTAAAATTGCAAAAAAAATTACCTTCAGTACAGTAAAGGCCACGTTTGGATTTGATAATGATTCAAACATCGGAAAAATATTTTATACCAGTATGCAAGCAGTTCCAGCAATCTTACCAAGTGTTTTAGCTAAAAAAAATATTCCTTGCTTAATTCCCTTGGCAATTGATCAAGATCCACATTTTAGAGTTGCAAGGGATGTTTATCCAAAGTTAGGATACTATAAACCTGCAATAATCCACTGCAAATTTCTTCCAGGATTAAAAGCCAGTCCTAAAATGTCTACTTCAGATATCAATTCAGTAATATACACAACAGATACTCCAGACATTGTAAAATCAAAAATAATGAAACATGCTTTCAGCGGAGGCAAGGAAAGTTTAGAAGAACATCGAAGACTCGGTGGAAATCCAAATGTGGATATTTCATACAAATATTTAGAAATGCTTTTTGAACCAGATGACAATAAATTAGAAAAAGTGTATAATGATTACAAATCCGGAAGAATGTTAACAGGGGAATTAAAACAATATTTAATAGATAAAATTAATGACTTTTTAAAAGAACATCAAAAGAAAAGAGAACTTGCTAAAAATCAACTTGATAAATTTTTATTCAAGAGTTAATTTATTTATTTCCTTATTTATTTTATTATTTATTTCTTTTAACTATTGATTCCCAAAGTTCAAGTGAGCGAACTAAAAAGTAAATCAAAGGAAGGATTACATTTAAAGCCCAAGAAAGTAAAACTTTCTGGGCCCAGAAAATCTTTGATTTTCTAGGGGAAACATGGGTTTCCTTGATAAGCGAACGCTCTTTAATTTAACATCTTATAAAGCAATTTGCCACGACATTAAATGCAAATTGCTAAATTAAATTAACAAAGATTAAAGAAAAAATCAAATGAGGTCGGCGGGATTCGGACCCGTGACACCCTGGTTAAAAGCCAGGTGCTCTACCAGACTGAGCTACGACCCCAATAAACATCTTTAACATTTATTCGAGCGAAAAATCATTTATAAATATTTAGTTTAAATTACTTAATACTTCCTTTCTATTTTTACACCACTTTAATTTTACTTTTATAAATTTGAGAGAAATATTTATATACCACTAGAATGTATATTTTATAAGATATATCTTAAACAATACAATTATAAAACAATGGAAGAATATCAAAGAAAAAATTTAATAAAAATATTTTCAACTAAAGAACAAGATTTCTATATACAAAAGACGAATTCTGAAAAAGAAAACAAAAAACAGATAAAAAGAGCATTAAACGGTTTAATTAACGATACCTTAACAGTTTATTTAAATGACCAATCAATACAAAATAAAGGATGGGATATAATCTATAATTCAAAAAACAAAAAATTTAATATTTTAGATATTGAGTTAAACCATAAAAAGAATAATCTAGAAAATCTTCCAGAATTTACAAAAAGAGAATTGATAAAAAAAATTATAGACCAAATATATTCATCAAAAATAGAGAAAATTTTAAATATTAGATAATCCAAATAAAAAGATATTGAAAGAGTATTAAATATAAAATGAAAAACAAAAATATTGAAACAGTTTTATTTACTATTGGAGCATTTACTAGTTTGTCTTTAATAACTTATTTTGGAAATTCATATTTAGAAAACAAAACAATAACAAAAGATCAAGCAGAAACAACCCAAAATAATAATAATAATAATAATAATAATTTATCAAACAAAAATTTAGAAGGGATGATTAATGAAGAAGATTATGGAGAAAACCATGAAGAAGATTATAAAGAAAATTATTCTAACAATCTTAACTATCAAAAAGAAAATAATTCTAAATATGAAAAAAGCAGAATAGAAGAAAAATGTAATTCAGAAGAAATGGATGAATTCCCATTAGAAAGTGGAAAAAATAGATGGGTAACTTCTAGAGGGCTATTATATAATTTTAAAGTTACAAATACAAGAAAAATAACTGTTG
>CAYUCT010000026.1:0-7378 GCA_964443565.1 Candidatus Woesearchaeota archaeon | reverse complement strand
TGGGAAGCTCGAATACTACCAATATACGACGAGTGCTTATAATATAGATATTTCATTGCAGTAATGCTTATAAATTTTAATAATTTCCATTAAACATGATTGATTTAAAAGAAAAGAGATTAAAAAGATTAGAAGAACTAGTTGAAAAACAAAATCAGAATGTTGTTTGGTGGGATTTTAATAAAAGCGATATTTCTGTAGGAGAAGATTATTGTGTTCGTTATCAGTTTGTAATTTTAAATAATGATAGAAGAACTTCAGAGAATATTAAAAAAAGAATTTATAACTATTTAGAAAATGTTGTAGGTTATACAAAAAAAGGTTATGTTTTAAGATCTAAAAGAGGAGAAAAATATTCAATTCTTTCTTTAGAAATAAATTCATTAAAAGGCCCTAAAAATGAATTTCCATGGAATATCTATTTGAAAGGAAAAGTAAAAAGAGATTCAAGATTATGTAATTTTCAAAATGCAGAAACATTAGAAAACTATATTTTAAAAAAAGCAGAAAAACTTCTTAAATAATTTCTATAAAGTTAAAAAACCTTTATCAAGTAATCTTTTTAAGTAGCAATTTCTTTAATATTCTATGGAATCAAGTGTAATTAAACCCGCAAAATCAAAAACATTTTATGTAACAACTGCAATTGATTATGTTAATGCTGAACCACATGTTGGGCACATGTATCAAAAAGTAATTGCGGATGTTTTGTACAGATGGAATAAGATTACCTTGGGGGGAAAAAATTCATATTTCTTAACAGGCACAGATGAGCATGGAAAGAAAATTTATGAATATGCTGAAAAAGCAGGTAAAAAACCACAAGAATTTGTAAATGAAATGTCTGCAAAATTCAAGGAAGCTTGGAATTTGATGGATATACATCCAAATAGATTTATAAGAACAACAGATGAAGACCATAAAAAAATAGTTCAAGAAATGATTAAAAAATGTAAAGAAAATGGGGATATTTATTTGAGTGAATATGAGGGACTATATTGTACTGGTTGTGAAGCATATTATACTGAAAAAGATTTAATAGACGGAAATTGCCCAATACATAAAAAACCTGTTGAAAAAATTAAAGAAAAATCCTATTTTTTTAAATTATCAAAATATCAAAATTATTTGTTAGAACTTTATAAAAAACATCCAGAATTTATACTCCCAGAAGAAAGAAGAAATGAAATTATTAACAGAGTAAAAGAAGGCTTGAAAGATTTGAGTATCTCAAGAACAAGTTTTGATTGGGGAATTCCATTTCCTGGAGATAAAGAGCATGTAATCTATGTTTGGTTTGATGCTTTATTCAATTATTATACTGGTTCTGGAAAAAATCATGAACATTGGCCCGCAACAATTCACTTATTAGGAAAAGATAATGCTTGGTTTCATGCAGTATATTGGCCCGCATTTTTAAAATCTGTAGGATTAAAATTTCCAAAAACTATTTTTGTTCACGGATTTTTAACATTTAATGGACAAAAAATATCTAAATCATTGGGAGATATAATTTCTCCAATTTATCTTTCTAAAAAATATAGTTCAGATGTAGTTAGATATTTTGTATGCAGAAATTTTCCATTTGCAGAAGGAAATGACGGAGATTTTTCAGAAAATGTTTTAATAGAAAGAAACAACTCAGAATTAGCAGACAAATTAGGAAATCTTGTATCGCGAGTTGCTGGATTAATTGAAAAAAATAAAGACTCTCCTGGAAAAATAAAAAAAGACATTATTGATAAAAAATTATTTTCTAAATTAAATCTAAAAAAAATTATAGAGTGTTATAATAATTATGAAATTGATAAAGCATTAAACGAAATTTTTGCGTTTATTGATGGATGTAATTTATATATCCAAAAAAATGAACCTTGGAAATTAGAAGGAAAAAAATTAAATAAAATATTATACAATGCTTCTGATGCAATAAGAATCATTTCCTTGTTATTATCGCCAGTTATTCCGAAAAATACTAAAAGAATAAATGAAATCTTTGGATTTGATAATAAACTAAATTCTATTAAAGATGCAAAACCTGGAATATATTCTCCAAAAAAAGAAAAAGAAATAAAAAAAGAAGTTTTATTTATCAAAATAGAAAATAAAAATAAAAAAGAGGATAATGTAAAAATAAAATCCGAGATAAAATCAGAAATAAAAATACAAATTCAGAATAATAATCAAAATAATATTCAAAAAATGAAAACAGAAAATAAAGAAAAAGGAAAAACGCAAGAAACAAAAACACAAGAAAAAAAAGAAGAAAAATTTGAAGGGATTGCTCCTTTGTCTGAGATCAAATATGAAGATTTTGCAAAGGTTGATATGCGAATTGCAAAGGTCTTAAATGTAAAAGAACATCCAAATGCGGATAAGCTTTTAGTTTTAGACATTGATTTAGGATTTGAAAAAAGAACACTCGTAGCGGGATTAAAACAGCATTACAAACCAGAACAGCTTATAGGAAAAAAGATAGTTGTTCTTGCAAATCTTGAACCAAAAGAATTAAGAGGAATTATTAGTAAGGGAATGATTTTAGCTGCAACAACCCCAGATAAAAATATTGTGAGTGTGTTATTTCCTGAAAAAGATATTCCCGTAGGAAGTAAACTTTCTTAATATTTTTTAATTTATATTAAAAATTAAGGAAGTTTAAATTATTTTAGTTATTAAAATCACGAAATCCCTAATACCCCATCTTAAAACGCTTAGAAAATCTAAAAGATTTTCTGCGTCCCAAAAATCTTTGATTTTTGAGGAGGTGTGGTTTGTATTTGATTCCTAGAAAATCGTGAGATTTTCTGGACCAGAAAAGCTTTGCTTTTCTAGGTTTCTTTTTTTAATATAAAAAATGGAAACAAAAAAGAGGAATAATCTCAGTATTAAACAAAAAAAAGTAGAAAACCAAATAAAAATATTTTCTCTTGCATCTTTTCTTAATGACTTTGGATCAGATATGATTTCTCCTATTTGGCCAATATTCTTAACCACCATATTAAATACAAATATGACTATCCTTGGATTAATTGATGGATTAGGCGAAGCATTAGTTTCTATATCTCAAGCTTTTTCAGGATATTTATCAGATAGATTAAGAAAAAGAAAAATTTTCATATTTTTTGGATATTTATTTGCCGGAATTTCTAGAATTGGATATGCTCTTTCTTCAACCTGGCTAATGATAATTCCATTTAAAGTTTTAGATAGGGGAGGAAAAATAAGAGATGCTCCAAGAGATGCGATTATTGCAGATATCTCAAATAAAAAAAATAGAGGAAGACATTTTGGTTTTCTTGAAACATTTGATAAGTTAGGAGCAGTATTTGGAGTATTAGTCTGTTTATTATTATTTGGATTCATTGGATATAAAAATTTATTTTTAATAGCGGCAATTCCTTCTATAATTTCAGTATTATTGATTTATTTTTTTGTTAAAGATAAGAAAAATGGATCTAAATCTTACCAGGGATTTACTTTAAAAAATATTCATAAAAATAAAAATTTCTTGTTATATCTAATTGCCAGTGCAATATTCTCTTTAGGAGCGTTTAGTTATTCTTTTTTATTAGTATTTGCAAAACAATCTGGATTTACTACTGAAAGTATTCCTATACTTTATCTAATCTTTGCAATATTTGCTTCTTTAATTTCAATTCCTGCCGGAAGATTAGCTGATAAAATAGGAAGAAAAAGAATCACAATTATATCTTTTATATTCTGGATATTAACTTGCTTAAATTTTATATTAACACAAGGATATGCTATGATTATTTTTTCTTTTATTTTATTTGGTATATACTTTGGATCGTGGAATACAATTCAAAAAACATTTGTTTCTGAATTAGCAGAAAAAAACCTTAGAGCAAGTTATCTTGGAACTTATAAAATGATTATGGGAATATGCGCATTACCTTCTTCATTAATTGCGGGCATTTTATGGGATAAAATAAATATGAATATTCCGTTTATTCTTTCAATAATTTTAACAACAATTGCTTTAGGAATTTTAATGTTTGTAAAAGAAAAAAAGAAATAAAAAAATAAATTTTTAACATAAACAAATTTATAAACAGTTAAAATACCCTAATAATATGACCTGCAAATATTGTGAAGCGAATAAAGAAAATGAAGATAGTTTCTTATTTGAAACAGAAAATTGGAAAATTTTCTTATCTCATGATCAGTGTTATTTAGGGCATTGTTTAATTATCTTAAAAAGACATTCTCCTGATTTAAACGACTTGAATGAACAAGAAACAAAAAACTTCTTTGAAGTTATTAAAAGATTAGAAGATACTATGAAAAGAGCATTTAACGCAACAATGTTTAATATTTCTTTTTTAATGAATGACACTTATAATATCAAACCACAAATGCCCCATGTTTATGCCAACTTTAAACCAAGATATTCTAAAGAAGTTCAGATTTCTGGATTAACATTTGATGACCCAGAATTTGGTTTTCATTACAGCGCATCAAGAACAAGAGAAATTTCAGAAAAAGTAAGAAAAGAAGTTTTAGACATAATAAGAAGTTGTTTGTAAGTATATTACGGGGTGTTGTATTATAAATATTAAATGGTTATTTTACATCTTTCAATATTGCTATCTCACTGAAGAGAATAAAAATTACTTCTATTCATTTGGTATTCAAGCAATTTGCAGAGACATTCACTCGCTATCGTTTGTTTATCCATAAGACATTAATGCTAAGGAACGCCTTTCACATTCGTTCATTCGCTAGAACTTTAAAATTAAGTTATATTAAAATAAACAAAAAAAGATCTATTTCTTCATCGTGAGAGATGCAAAACAAATACTTAATATCTACGGATATATTAAAACAAACTGATTATTTCTCCAACAACATATGAAAGAATAATCACAATCATCGCAATAATTACATGTTCTAATGTTGCTTTTATTACACTTTCTTTTCTAGATTTTGCAATATATATGCTTAAAAATATTAAAATAAGTAACCCATAGAATATATTAAAGATTATTGCAATTCTAAGTGAAAATAACAAAACTGGAATGATAAATGATAAAGCTAAAAAGAATTTAGACAAAAATGTAATTATTGTTGTTGTCCAAATTTTCTTTGAATTTAATGCTATTCTAGATTCTTGAGAAATATGCATCCCCAAGGCATCAGAAAAGGCATCAGCTATAGCAATTGTAATCAATCCAGTAATTACTACTAATTTTGAATTTGTTCCAAATGCTAAACCAATCATTAATCCCAATGTGGTGATAACTCCAGAAGTTAATCCAAATCCTAATCCCTCTTTAATTTGTTCTTTCATGAGAATTATCCTATTAATTGATAATTTATTAGTTAGATATAATTTCTAGTTTCTTCCATACTATATTCTTTTCCTTCTATTGAAATAAAATGCACAACTACTGAATAAATTTCATTGTCTACTTTATCTGTTTCAAATTTTGTTGAATATGCATAGGCTTCTTTTTCTTTTGTTCCAGCCCAATACATTGCTTTTTTGAAATCTTCTGGTTTAATCATAATTTTATTTGTTCTTCTTATTTCACTTCCATCCTTTATTATTACAAAAAATATTTCTCCATAAGCTGAAATTTCCTTTTCTTCTGAATTTTTTAATGTAAACCACACAGAATATCCGTCTTTTTCTGAATCAGAATCCCAATTATCTGAAAAAGCATGAACTTGCCCAAAACCGACCGGCGTTTCGATTACTTGAGCATCTGTAGCTTTAATTTCTTCTTCAGGAACATTCAAATTAGAATCTTCTTTTTCAGTTTGAGAACACCCGCTAAAAAAAAATAATGATAGAACTAAAGTTAATAATAAACTTCCTGAAAAAATTGTTTTTATATTTATTGCCATTAATCTATAATTGTCCCGATTAATCTTTCTAAGAAATTTAGCTTTTTAATAGTTTTCTTTTTGTCTTCTCTTTCTAAGATTTTATCTGGATTATAACCTTTCATCTTTAAATTATCATACCAAATTGTTGGAATAAAATTGTTACAATCCAAATTATGACCGTTACAACTAAAACATTTTTGATATATCTGATCATGTTCAATATGCCCGTCAAGAATTTCACCATGTTGTTTTTGAATATCTGAAATAATAAGATAAGTTCTACAAAGATATTTTCTCGATTCCTTGTTTAATTCCAAACTAATATCCTTTCTTTTTTCGTTTAACATTTTATTTATTAGAATTAAGTGAATTAAGTTTTTTAATAATTTTTTTTGATAATTTTAGAAATTCCTTTTTCGGTGAATTCTGCAAATAATTTTTCTAAAGTCGAATATTCTTTGTAAGGAATTCTTTTTAATTTACAATCCAAGTCGGTAATATCTATATTTTTGTATGGTTTTAATTCAAAATCCATAAAAGTAATATTTGGGTATTTTATATCAATTTTATAAAATTGATTTTCATAAAGTATTGCTCTAATTGTTTCTTTTCTTTCTTTTCTATTTTTTTGTTTATTTGAATTATTATACTTAATTATCTCAAAAATAGGATATTTATCATTATACAAATTCTTTTGGGGTTTTTTATTTTTCTCTTTATCGAAAAAGTTGTTTTTGTTCTTCATTTTAAATTAAATTATCCTTCCCATCAATTATTCCTTCAATAGTTTTTAAATATTTTTCTTGTTTTTTTGTTAATTTATCTAATTCAATATATGTCTTTTTTTCATATTTTTTAGGATTATAGATATATACCCCTAATCTTTGTAATCCATTTTCGATATAATCTTTGTGCATAATTAACTTATCCGAAGAATAATCTCCAAAATTTTTTTTGATGTTACTGTATTCATGTAATAAATAATTAAATTTATTTATTAAATTAAATTTTAAATTTTTGACAGGAGTATAATCTTCGATATATACTTCCTTAAAAGGTTTTTTATGGGTTATAATTTCCTTTTCTTCTTGTAAAATTTCTGATAATTCCAAGGAGTTTATTGGATGTTTAATAAATTGAGTAATATCTTTAAAAATTATATCAAAAAATTCTATTTCTTCTTTTCTCTGTTGATATTTTATTAAATCTCTGGTGGGAATATTTGGATTTATTGAAATTTCTTCTTTTAATTGATTTTCTAATTCTTTTTTTAAAAAACTAGTTGAGATTCTTAATGGGCAGATAGTATTATTAATATGATGAAAGATACTTCCAATTTTAACATAATTTTTTATATCCACTTTAATTTTTATTTTTTCATCTTGATTTTGCGAAAAAATATCCTTAAGAATATTGTTATAATTATTGTTTATTTCAATTTTATCTTTATCTTTTTCTTCTACCATTTTTAAGTATTTTTATCAAATCAAATGATACTTAAAAACCTTTTGCTTGTTATAACTAA
>CAYUCT010000025.1:0-7536 GCA_964443565.1 Candidatus Woesearchaeota archaeon | reverse complement strand
TGTGTTGGGTGTGTTTGGTTTTGTTGTTTAATTTTGATTTTGAAATTTGTTTTAATAATTGTTTTGAATCATATTTCTCATCTGATTTTAATTCAATTGGTTTATTGGTTTGCACATCTTTATTTAAAAGCAATTTTTCAGAGGATATTTCTCGAGATAATTCGGATAATGGGTGTCCCTTACATTTTAATTCAAATTCTTTATAATATCCAAATGGTGCTCTGGTAACATTATATCCTTCTTTATCTTTACCCAATATTTTTTCTGCTGTCTTTAATACTTCTATCGCCAAATCAGGGGAAGATAAATTTGAAGAGAGATGAGCATAAGGATAAAGAACAATATTTTTTGCTTTAACTTGTTTTGCAATATCTTTAACATTTTCAACAAGTTTATTCGCGAAAGAATCATCATCTGTTTTTTCAACAGCTGTAAAAACTACCAAACATTCTTTAATATTCTTTTCAATTTCTTCACCTTTTTCAAGTTCTGCAGTTTTTAATGCTTTTTTCAAAGGTTTAAATTTGATATAATCACAATGCAAAGTTAATATTTTCATAATAATCTTATGTTAAGTCCATTTATAAATTTTAATAAAAGAGATAATTAAATAAAATAATCAAACAAAATCTTTAAATATCCCCCAAGATTGTTTGAAATATTAAAGATTAAGGGAAGCTAGAAATGTTTATAGAAAAAACAAAAGAACAAATTTTAAATTCAGAAGAAATAATATTAGTCGATGGTAGTTTTGCAAAGACTGATGAAATTGCTTGGGAAGTATATAATTGTAAAAAATATGAACATATTCATCCTAAAATTTTAGAAAAAACAAGAGAAAACCTAACCGAATTTGGTAATTTTATAAAACACCCAAATGTTTATGTTATTCCAGAAATAACAAAAGAAGTTTCAGAATTAGAAAAAATAATTGAAGATAAAATTCGATTTATAGAAGAACGAAACAAATTTAATGGAAAAATTTACAAAAGGGGGGAAATAAAAAAGAACAGTAGGGAGATAAGAGATATTTCAAAGGAATTAATCAATGAAATTCAGAGCAATTTATATAATATTTTAAGAACGCTTAAAAAGAAAGAGATAGATCATGAAAATCGCTTGTACTTTAGTCCAGTTTTAGATATTGTAAAAAAATTATCAAAAATTAAAAATCTTAAAAAAGATTCACACCAATATTATCACTATGACCAACAAGAGAATAACCCGTTCAGATCAGATACCGATGAAAAACTTGTTGCACTTTCATATTGTTTATCATTACAAAAAAAACAAAATTCGATTATTACCGCAGATTATGATTTTATCCGACTATTTGGTTCAACGCCAAAAATAATTGGGGCAGACATTTTTTTACCACAAAATAAAAAATTTAGAGAATCCACAGTCAATTTTCCATACCACGTTTATTTTCAAGATAAAAAAGAAGATAAAATTGGATTGATACTTGATGGAAAGAAGATTAAATTTTATGAAAAATTTATTTTAAAAGAAAAAGAAAATGAAAGCGATGACGAAAAAAAAGAAAGAGAAACTAACGAAAAAGAACTTCAAGAATTTATTTTTGATAAAATAAATTTATTACAAAAAGAAATTGATGAAGAAGAATAGGCTCATTTAATGATCTTTAAATACCCAATAATTTTTTCCGTCTAATCTTAATACAATTGTTCCATCAAAATCTGTTCTATACAATTTTATTTGATTCTCTTGCAACCGATTTAATACTTCTTCACTAGGATGTCCGTAACTATTCTTGCCAACACTAAGAAATACTATAAAAGGAGAAGTTTTTTTCAAAAATTCTCCACTGGTTCCATAAGGACTTCCATGATGAGAGATTTTTAAAAAATCGATGTCTATTTCTTGATTTAATAAACTTTCTTCACATTCCCCATCACAATCTCCAGTAAATAAAAAAGACGAATTCCCATATTTCATAGTTAATACCAACGAATTTTGGTTAGCATATTTTGAATCAACATTCCCATGAATTATTTGAAATTTACTTTTTCCAAGAGTGCTTGTAAAACAGTGATCCGGAATAAATATTTGGATATTCTGTTTTTTAGATTCTTCAATAACATCTTTATAACTTTGAGTATCTTTTGATTGCCCATCCATAAAAATTATTTTGGTTTTAATCGTCTTTAAAACCTCATCACAACCCCCAATATGGTCTGCATCTGTGTGAGTAATTATTAAATAATCTAGTTTAGAAATATTATTCTTTTTAAAATAATCTAAAATTATTTCACCCTTTCCGTTATTCCCGCAATCAATTAACATTGTTTGCCCCATATTTTTTAAAAAAATTGCATCTCCTTGACTTACATTAATGAATGAAACAGTTAAATTTTCAAATATTTCTGTTTCATTTTCTAAAATAGAAATACATTTTTGCTCTTTAAATGAGTTTCCAATTATATTAGGATTTTCATAAACAAAAAAATAAAATGAAGAAAGAATAATTGCAATTATTAAAAATGCTAAAAATCGTGTCCTCTTTTTTTTATTGTTCATATTCAATCAAAATAATAACAATTTATATTTGTTTGGAATTTAATTATCCAAAAAGATAATTAAAAGTTCTAAAAAAAATTATTCTAAAAAATAATTAATGTCCATTGAAATTAGGATTATCTTCTTTTTCTTCTTTTTCTTTTTTCTTAACCAATTTTAAACGTATTGGAGAAGAAAGATTAAAACTTCTTTCATAAGTTTCAAACCAATCAGTATCTTTTAAAAAAGTTTGTTTTAGATTATCTAGTTCTTTAGAAAGTTGATAAAAATATTCACTCTTTCTTATTTTTGCAGTTTTAATCTTTTTTATTTTAAAAAGATTTTTTTTATTTTTTATTTCTTCTAAATTTCTTCTTTTTTTAAAAGATGAAGAATAATGTCGCGAATTTTTGTAATAATTTATTGCTCCTTCTAAAATTTCTTTAATGCAGTAATAATATGCCCTTCTTGCTTTGATTAAATTTATAGGGGTATAACTTTTACTACCATAAAACAGGGTTATATTCTCTTTTGCATTTTTATTATCTTCTTCAAAATCAGAAATCCCAAAAAAAATAGTTTCCCATTCATTTCCAATATTTTCATAATTATTTATGCTCGGAATTTCTCTAAAATTGCAATTAGATAAAAATTTATCAATACTTGATTCAAGATTAAATTTTACTTTAAAAATTGTATCTTTCAAAAATTCAGAATCATTAATTCCATAAAAATAATTTTCTTGATATTTTGAAGGATTAAATAAAATTTCTTCCGGTTCTTTCATATTTAATTCATCATCATCTTTTGAAGACATAATAAATTTTGGAAAGAACTATTTAAATATATTATAGTACAAAAGAATATAAATTAAATCATATCAAAATTAGATTAGATTTTAAGCAGATTAAAATAAATTAGATTTTAAGCAAATTAAAATCCCCATGTGGGTTTTATTTTTCTTTTTATTTCGGCAATTTCTTGTAATAATAAAATTTCTTCTCCTGAAAGATATTTTTTATTTTCCTTTAATTTTAAAAAATCATCTTCTTTCAAAGAAGAATATAATATCATTCCTTGCTTTAATTGTCTAGAATATGTTGTTTTTGGAAGATTAATTGCTACATCTTTCCCGGATGCTACTTTTTCAACAGATTTTTTTTCAGATTGTATCTCTTTAATTTCATCTATTTCTTTGCCTGTTTCATCCATTAAGGTAATCCCCTTTTTCAATAATCCCCTATTAACTGTTATTCCAAAAATTGCCGGTTTTGAATCATTAAAACAAGCATTGTTAATTAATGTTATTTTAACTGGCCAAGAAACATCTTTTAATGATTCTCTTTGTATTTCTATCTCTCGTTCAATTTTCCATTTTTCTAAATCTTCAACTAATTTATAGATTACTTCAGAAGTTATAACTTTAACATTTTCTTTATTTTCTAAAACTTCTTTCTCTGCCCCAACATTAAATCCAAGAATTACTGCATTTAGTGGATCTTTTTCAAGAATAGATTTTGCGAGGGTATAATCAAATTTATTAATATTCCCAATTCCTGCTTTTTTAATTGTTATTCCATATTTTTTTAATAAAAATAATAATGCTTCCAATGAACCAAGAGAATCGGCTTTTATTACAATTCCGCTTTCTTGAGTTTCAATTATCGCCCCAATACTTTGTTGAATTTCTTGTTCTGCTTTTAATATTGTTTCTTTTTTGGTATCGTGCAATGCAAAAAAAGGCATTCCCGGAAGAATTTTTTCTACATCATCGCTCGGAAAATGCATCTGGACTCCTGCAGAAGCACTAGTTTCCTTAACGGATTTATAACCCTGACATAATGGAAGTGCTTCAAATAATGCTCTTAATTTTAAAGTTGAAGCTTTTTCAAACCCAGCCATAATAATTAAATCTGTTTTTTTTAATGTTCCATCGTATAATATTGCTTCTACATTTGTTAATCCCTTTTCTTTTTTTACTTCTAATATTGTTCCTTTTGCTTCTTGACTAACTGAAAGCCCTTCTTTTAAAAATCTTTGACTTAAACCTACTAACATAGAAATTAATTCTGGAATTCCTTCTCCTGTTTTTGCCGAACAAGGAATTAATGCAAGTTGTTTTTCAAATTTAGAAATTCTAAAAAATAAATCCGAATCAAAACCGAGAACAGAAAATGAGTTAATAATAGAATATATTTTTTTATCAAAATTTTCTTTTGTAAAATTAGATTGGGTTTCCATACTTTTCATTAAATCTTTATCTAAATTTCTCCAACCCGGAAGTGCATCAACCTTATTTAATGCAACAACAAATGGAACCTTATTTGTTTTTAATATCTCAATACTTTCTCTTGTTTGTTCTTGTATTCCCTGATTAATATCAATTACTAATATTGCAATGTCTGCTAATGCCCCACCCCTCTTTCTTAAATTTGTAAACGCCGCATGCCCGGGGGTGTCTATAAACAAAAGTCCCGGAATTTCTAAAGGGATGTTAAATTTTTTTAATATTAAATCACATTTTTCTCCAATTGATTTTTTAGGAAATAATGCAAAAGAAATTTTTTGAGTTATTGCTCCTGCTTCTTTTTTAGCTATACATGTTCCACGAATACTATCTAAAAGAGTCGTCTTTCCATGATCTACATGACCTGCCACCGTAACAATTGGCTGTCTTATTAATGATTTATTTTCTAATTCATTTTTATTTTTTTCATTAAAATCTATTTTTTTTGACATATTCTTCACCTAATTAAAATAATTAAACCTTATTTTAAAATCTATCTAAATGGATTTGATTTATTTAAACAAAGTTATTTAAAAAATCTATTTAAATAAAATAGAGGTATATCCTACAGATGTGCTATAATCATTTAAAATTTCTCCAGAATTATAATAATTTAATAAAAATCCTTTTTTTGCTCCAAGTATTTTAATTAATTTTATTAAAAGGGTTATTGGAATTCTCCCACAGATTGTAGATTCATTTAGGGTTTTAACAAAAAATTCTTTTGATTTTCCTTCTAAAATTAATTTAATAAATTTTTTATCTAATTCTGGTAGATTTTTTCTTGCATCTTTTTCAGAAAATGGAATAAACCCATAAGATAATCCATAATGATTTAAATCACTTGAAGCCATTAATAAAATATTTATCTTTTTCTTGTATTCATAATACCTAATTACGTCTGAAAAATCTCTAGAAAATTTTTCTATTTTTTCATAATTTATAGAAGAAACAATAATCGGAACAACTTTAATTTCTTTATCGGCCATTCCTGAAACATATTGCAAGAAAGGAATTTGAACTTCAATACTATGCTCTTTAAGATGTTTTGATTCATTAATTCCGATGGTATAATTTGTATTTTTCAAAGTTAATTTTTCTTTTTCATTTTGATTGAAATCATTTTCATTATTTGAACTATCTTCTTCAATATTTAATTTATGAATACTTTCAAAATATTCCATAATAAATTTTATAAATTCAGTATCAATTTTTGTTATTCCAAGAGGAGTTTTTATATCTTCTATTGAAATTGAAAAATCTTCTTTTCCGCCCCCCTTATGATCTGTTCCAAAGATAATAATTAATTCCGGAATTTGTTTTTTTTCTAATTCACATAATTCTTTATAAAAAGACGAAGCACAAGGACCAGAATAAGAATATCCTGCGTGAGGAACAATTGCCCCATAAATTTTACCTTTTTTTCTTGCAGCAATATTTGGAATTTCTCCTGGACCAAGATGAGAATAAAAACAACCCTCTATTTCAGTCCTTAATTCTTTTTTCTCTTTATTATAAAATTTTCCTGCAAAAGAAGCGTCTCTCATTTTTTGTTTTGATTTGAATAAATATTTAATATTAAAATCAAGAAACCACAATATAAAAAACTTTCAATTATACTCTAAAAATAAAATTAATGAGATTAACAAGATTTAGAAAAATTTTTAAATGCTGAAAATACAAGAATAAGATAAAAAAAATGGAATTTTGCCCAAAATGTGGTTCGATTTTAGTACAAAAAACAAAGAGGTTTGCTTGCCCAAAATGTAATTTCACCTCCAAGGGAAAAGTTGAATTGATTAGTTCTGAAAAAGTTGAAGAAAAAACAAAAATAAATGTTGTTCATGAGAAAGAATCAAACGTTTTGCCAATTGAAACAGAAACTTGCCCAAAATGTGGACATGGAAAAGCATATTTCTACAGTTCACAAACAAGAGCGGGTGATGAAGCAGAAACAAGATTTTTCAAATGTGTGAAATGCGGAAATTCGTGGCGAGAATATAACTAATTAAATTTGTTTTTATTATACTGTTTCTTTATTGATAATAATCTTAAAATAGACTAATAAGACATTTTAAAATTAAATATAAAATAAACAAATTTATAAATTAAAATTATATTCAGTTTTTAGGGGCTCGTAGCTCAGCCTGGTTAGAGCACCGGACTCTTAATCCGGGTGTCGGGGGTTCAACTCCCCTCGAGCTCATTGCACGGGTGGCAGAAAGGTCATGCAGTCGGCTGCAACCCGACGTAACGGGGTTCAATTCCCTGCCCGTGCTTTTTTATATTTTTATAATTCTATCAAAAACATTTAAAAAGTTTGAAAACCCATATAAACTAATTAAATAAAGGAGGTAGTTAAGAATGGCTAAAAAAACCAACAACAAAATTGGTGCATGGGCATTTCTTATTGGAGTAATTCTTGCAATTATTTTTGCATTTTTATCAATGCAAACATGGGTAATTTGGCTTTTCCTTTTAGTAGGAATATTTGTGGGATTACTTAATATAAGTGAAACAGAAACAAAACCTTTCTTATTCGCTGGTACAATATTAGTAATAATCAGTGCATTAAGCGGAAACGTATTTGCTTCTGTTAAATATGTGCCTAATTTTTTAACAAACTTAATGACAATTTTTACACCTGCAACAATAATCGTTGCCTTAAAATCTGTCTTTAGTTTAGCAAAAAATTAAGAAGAAAATTTTTTTTATTTTTTTATTTTTTT
>CAYUCT010000024.1:1943-7908 GCA_964443565.1 Candidatus Woesearchaeota archaeon | reverse complement strand
AAATCTTTCTTTACAAAATATCCATTGCCTTCAATCAAGGCAAAGGATATTTTGTAAAACAATAGTTCATTTTCAACAGAAGGCTCAATTTTATAATATGATTTCCACCCATTGAACATTTTATCAAACCCATACCCCCCATTTTCTGCTAAATTCAAAACTCTGAATAGTTTAATTAAAATCGGATTTCTTGGAAGAGTTAATTCTTGTTTTCTGATAACTTCAAGAGGAGCAGGCAAACTTCCAGGATTCATAAATTCTATCCTATCAAAAAAAACTCTTATTCTTGGTTTCATGTTACTAAAGTAATCTGAATGAGCCAATAGATTAACAAGTGCTTCTCTTATTGCTTTGACTTGGGGTTGATTTTCATCTCTAAAAAATCCTTTGAGTTTAAACGGAATATCAATTTTTGATTGCAACCTCTCAGCTAAACTAAAGAAATAATCAAAAAGATTTTCATGTAACGGCATTCTATAATTATATCTTTCAGTAGCATTAGAATAAGATGTTCCCGGAACTTCCAAGTAATCTATCATAAAGTCAGGAAAGACCGAGCTTATTCTGTCTTTGGTTCCAAACATTAAAAGACCTGCAATTGTGACTCTTCCATTAATAGTAACTCTTAACCTTTCAAACATATCTTCATTAGACAATTTATTATAGGGGTTTGCAGGATCCAAATTCTTGAGATAAGTCCTGTATCTTTCCAATGTTTCCGAACTTAATTCATTTAATTTGAATTTTGTAGTTTCTTTGTCTTTTGTTCCAAAAGAAGAATCTCTAAACATAGAATCAATTTCTTCTTGTGTTGCTCTTTGGTCTCCGCTACCTGTACGTATAAAAGTGTTCTTTGGATTGTCGTAATAAATCGGTTTATTGTCTGAAAGGGGAATATAAAACCCTAAAACAATTTTCCCTTCAAAATTATACTTCTTACATTTTACTTCTATTACTTTATTAAATTTTGATTTATTTCTTAAAACAGTTGTAAAGTCTTGTTCAACTTTCTCAGGACTTGTAACTCCTTGGATAAAATATTTTTTTCCCTCTTTTTTAACTCCGAAAATTAACCAACCCCCATTTGTATTTGAAAAAGCACTTACAGATTCCCATGCATTTTTTGGAACTTCAGATTTTGCTTCCTTTACTTCAAAATCTTCCCATTCAATATCTTGAAGTTTTTCAATTAATTCTTGTTTGTTCATTTTTTGATTCTTTGTCTCCTTCCTTTTTAGAGGTTTGTTTATTTTCTTCATTATTTATTAAGTTGGAAAAATCTTGGTTCTCTAAGGAAAATAAATGAATATCATAATCTAAGTATTCTCCCATGATATCGTCAATAATAATTTCTAAAGCATTTCCAAATAATTTCAGTTTAGTAACCTGATATTCCATCGCCTTCCAAACATCATTGCCCCTTGCTTCAATTTCCAATTCCTTTTCTAATCTTTTATCTCTTTCTTCATTTGGAAAATCTTTTTTTAGTTTTTCGATAGTTTCTTGATCTTCTAAGGCTTTCTTCAAAGACGCTTTTAAAGAATCAACATTTCCCATTATTTTAAATTCCCTAATCCAAAACCAATGACTGGTATTTATTCCCCGAATAATTCCATTATGGACTAATAATTTATTATCTTCATAGAATTCTAAAAAATGTTTGATAAATAAATTAAAATCTTTATATTGTCTTTCAAGATAATCCATAAATATTTCTATAAAATGCTCATTAAACTTTTCATTTTTAAAATTTAATGGAGTTCTTAACATTGGGAAAATTGCTTCATTAGTTTTATGTAAAGAAACAGCTGTATCTTTTAATCTCCAAAGTTTAGAAAAAGATTCTCTGTCTAATTTTTTTATTGGACCTTTTTTTAATTTAACACATACTTCTCTTAAATAAAATAATAAAAATTTTAATTTTTCAAGTTCCATATGAATTTCTGAATTATCAAAAATAATATTAGCCATAAAATAAGGATGTTTTTCCCTAAAAACCTCATTTAATTTTTTTGTGTCCCAAAATTCTATTTTATCTTTATATTCTTTGACAAAATCATTAAAACTCTCCGTAGGGGTATTTATGTAAACATATATTTTTTTATTTTCAGATCTGTTTGATAAATCAATTACTTGATCCCTATCTGTTTTTGTCGGTTTTAGTTTAACAGCTATAGCAATAGTTTCGTCATCTTTTTCTGCTAAGATATCTGCTCCTTTTTCATGAGACCTATCTGCCTCATGCAAATTTTTTATATGATAATTTAAACTTTGATAAAATAAACAAAGAAGCAAATGAATCTGCTCTTCAGTGTACAAATCCCAATTAATATTCATTTTCTTCATCTTATAATTCCCCCCTATTTTCAGTAGAAAATTCCTTAAAGGCATTTATAGTTTCCCTACACTCGGAAATTAATTGGGTATAGGTTTTAATTTGAATCCCATGCAAATATTTGTTAAAAAGTTCAATAAAACTGTCTGCTTTTTCCCTACCTATTATTACTATTCCCTCAATAAGTTCTTTTTTCATATTTTTAGACTCTATATAATGAACAAGTTGTGATAATGCTCTTCCAACTTCTGAGCCTATTGCATCTTTGTTTCTATTTTTAATTATAGATTTTTTCTTAGAATCTTCAGCTAGTTTAAGTTCAATAATAATATCTTTTTTCTTTTGTGTTTTTGTTCTAGAAATTAATAAATCTATTTTTCCACTGTCTACTTCAAACTCTTTGGAAACTTCAAACTGATTTATATTTTGATATTTAAAATCAATAATCCAAATATTTTTTTTAAGTTCGTCTCTTAACTTTAGTTCTGACGTAGTCGCATCTTTTACATATTCCTCAAATTTAGATAAATGTTCTTCATAATACTTAACATTATTTAAAATTTGATTGTCAAAATAATCTTTCACTCTTACCACGACCTGAGATGCTTTTTCTGGATCATCTTTTGGAAGATTTTCTATTATCTCTTCCGCAGAAGCATAATTAACTTTTTTCCCTTCTTTGTGTTTACTATCTATCCAATCATTTATAATATCCTCCTCTTCTTTAGTTAATTCTTTTATTAAGAATAATTGTATTCTTTTATGCCTATCAGAAAAAGTTTTTATAAATTTTTTAAAACGATTAATATTGATAATAAGAATTCTTTTTTGTGCAATATTATAATACCTAAAATTTCTTGTTAAATTTCTTGAAAGTACTAAAAAATCAATTTCTTCTGAAACTAATTCATACAATGCTTGATGTTGTCCAATAATGGATGGTCCAGTTTTCTCTGGTTCAAAATCGCATAATATCGCTCCAAAGGTCTTTTGGGAGATCCAATAAGGTTCTGTAATAAATCCTAAAGTGGTTATATCTTTTTTTATGTTTCTCTTTAAATAATCAAATGCTCTTTTTTTAGTATGTTTCAAAATTGTAGCCGGGCATCCTGTTAAGTCAGATCTATGTAACAAATTAAAATAATAACCCATTTTACAATTCCCCCCTAAACGCCTTCATCATTAAAGAATTAAATAATTCTTCAGAGTTTTGTTTAGTTTGATTTATTTTATCTTTCATTTTTTCAATTTGTTCAACGATGGAGGCGAATTTTTGCTGAAGAGGAAGAGGTGGAAGAGGAATTTTTATTCCTAAAAGTTGTCCTGAGGTAATTGCTTTAAAAGTACTACCATTACCAAGATTTTCTATTTCTTTTTCTTTAACTTTTAAAAAAGAGTAAACAAAATCCATTTTTATGTCTTCCTTGCATCTAATAGAAGCCAATCCCCTACCAATACAACATTTAATATTTGCTAAGTTAATTGAACCTACTGGAGCTCTAACAGAAATTAGTATATCGTTAGGATTGGCTAATTTAGACGGTTCAGTAGTCCATTGTTCTACTGAAGGATACTTTTCTCCAAATTCTTTTTTACCTTGAAAGAAGGGCATACCTTTACCCGTTTTATTATATGATGTTCCTGCAGGGGATTGCCCCATAATAATTTCAAAATATTTCTCGTCTCCTAGTTTAACTTCTTCAAATCCTTTATTATAAAACATTTCATTAAAAACACTTTTCAAATATTCATCAAGTAATTTTCCAGCATTATCTCCTTTCGTTTTAATTTTTTCTGCTTTTTCCAAGATTGAAACTATTCTTTCTTGTTCTTTTAAGTCTGGTTTTCCGTTGGAGAAAGGGAGGGGGATTTTTATCTTGATTATATCTTTAGGATAAACATGTGGTTGAGCAATTCCTTTTTGCATTAAATAAATCTTATCTTGATAAAATTTTAAAAATAAATAAATATACTTTGAAGAGATTAAAATATTCTTAATTTGCACGGTCGAACAATCCGAAGCAAAAATAGGTTCTTTAAAGTAATTAACAAATCCTGCATAAGCACCGGAGCCACTAACTGTGATAGTTTCGCCTGGACGATTGCTCTTGTTATGATAGTAAGCGGGTTGTTGTCCTCCAGCTACTACTGGAATTTTTCCTTCGGTTACTTTATCTTTAGTAATGCTTTCCCCTTTTTTTACTCCAAAGTATTCAGGGTTTCCAAATTCTACTTCTTTCCATTCAATTTGATTTTGTTGTTTCATTTTAATTTGTTCAAAACCACTCCATTAATAAAGATTAAATTATTTATTAAAATAAGATATCTATAAAGCACATTAATAAATTCGTTCTTTAAAGAAAGATAAAGAGGAGTTTTTTCCAAGTTATCATGAATTTCTCTTTGTCCTTCAGTCCTATGCGAAAACTTTCCATAAAGAAATATCTCTAGAATCTCTTCGTTCGAGTAAGCTTTGCCATTAAAACTATAATTAGTTGAAGACTGTAAGAATTTGTCTATTTGAGACATCTCGTCTCCAAACATCTTTTTTTCTTTTTCATCGATTAACTGCGATTGGTAAAAAGAAACTAATTTTTCTATTTTTAATGAATCATTTTTTTGAATGAATTTTCTAAGGTCGTTACAGAATGCCTTGATAGATTCGTCATCTGGTCCTCTTAACTCTGTTTTAAGGAGCTTGTCAGAAGCATTCCATTTAATAGTTACTCCTGAGCCTTTTAATTTATCTTTAAAGCTTAAACTCAATATTTCTTTAGCTTCCTTATTGAACTCTTCAAACTTCTTTATTATTTCTTCTTTAGTTTTCATTTTTGTTCCTCTTTGAATTTTTCAGCTTCCTTTTGAATTTCTATCTGACTTTTACCTAGCAGAATTTGTGAATAAATTTCTTTTTTTATTAGCGTGTGCTGATGGTACAAAAGCATCATTTCTTTAATCCATTCAAACAAATTAATAAATTCCATATTTGCAACAATTACGTTTTTCCAGTTTTTATTCAAATCAAAAAAATGTTTATATGGTAAATCAGTAATAAATTCCAATTCTTGTCCATCCCATTTTACAGGAACATGAGCAAAAATGTCTCTTAATGCTTCAAATCGTTCTAATGTGTTTGAAAGATTTGTTTTAGCATCGTCATCCAATTTTGGAAATACCTCTTTAATGAGTCCTTCCATATCTCTTGATTTAGTTTTAAACTTAGGCATATCTTTTTTGTCTCTTATTCCTTTTACTAAATGAAATTCTTTTTTTGAATTATCGATAACCAAATCTTTACCCGTTGTAGAAATTAAATTATTAAAACACATTTCAATTATAATTGAAAATTCAATTGTAATTCCCCTTACTTCGATCATAAATTTTTGTTTCTCTTTCAAATTGGGGATACTATTTGCATAATCTAACGCCTTTTGTTTCATTTCTTCTATTGTAGGAATTTTAGTTTCTTTTGTCATCTTTAGTTTATTACTTGTTTGTGCTTATTGTTTCATTTATCTCTAAATTCCACCTCTTTTCAAAATTTATTCTTAAATTATTAGCCCAAGATAACTCTAAGATATACCTATTAAAATCTTAGAGTTATCTTGGGATAATAATTTAAGAATAAAT
>CAYUCT010000024.1:0-1933 GCA_964443565.1 Candidatus Woesearchaeota archaeon | reverse complement strand
GACATACCTATTAAAATCTTGTATAATTTTATCCAAAAATTTGTAGGGGTTTACCTTAATTTGCCCCTCCGAATAACTTAAAGGAACGGGGTAATTTCCAGAAATTGAAACATTTTTTTTTGTAATTCCATTATGAAATAACCCGCATCTTATCTGACGGTAATATTCTTTTAAAATATCTTCTGGAACATTTTCCTTATCAAAAATTCTTTTAATTCCCCGAATAAAAAAGTCGCAAGATTCAGATTTTCTTTTTCCATTTGGAGTAATCTCTTCGCTAAACTTTCCTTCTCTAAATTGTTGATTTCCTTCAATATATTCAATTGCCAAAGATAAAACAACAAAACCTGAGTCTCTTTTTGTATTTTCTCCTTCAGATAATTGCTTCGCAAAATTCAAAAACCAACCATTTACCCTATCTTTATAGATTATTACTTTATTTTCTATCATATTTATGTTTAATCCTTCCTCTTTAGAAATTTGCTCTTCAAATTTATTTTCTCCACTAATTCTTTTATCAAAGATTAATGTATTAAGAGGAGGAATAAATTGATAATAATTTGGACTAATAAAATTTATTTTGCTCATTTTTCAAAAACCTCTTTCTTCCAGAAATTAATTATAAAACTAACCAGAAGGCCTAAGCAAATTAAAACTAAAATCAAAAAAATTGGAGTAACAATCCAATAAGTTTGAGGATAATTTTCTAAATTAATACTTTTAACAATAAATGAATAAATTGCAGTTAATGCAACTATTGCTCCAGTAAATGCTACAATTTTATTAAACTTTTCTTGTTTCTCTCCTTCCTGTTTTTCTTCCAAATATCCTAAACCTTTATCAGTAATTTTCCATTGAAAGATTCTATCTTTATTATAATTAGAACCGGGAAATTTCCTAATAAACTCCATATCAAAAAGAAATTCGAGATTTTCCTTCACAAATTCTTTAGATACATTAAACTTCTTAGCAAAAAATAAATTGTCTTCGTCTGTTTCTCTAAATTTATTTGGAGCAATTTTAAAAATTTCTTTCAATATTAAGGTTTTCAATTCTAACTTATTTTTCATTCCCCTTCCTCCAACCCCGTCTCTTTTCTTATCATCTCTCGGAGTTTTGTGTTTATTGATTTACCTTCTTGTTCACACGTCTTTTTAAAATATAAGAATTCTGTTTTGTATAATCTAGTTGAAACTATTTTCCTCTCTTCTCCGCTTAAGGGATTGTTTTTTATAACCATATGGAATTGAAAAACAATTAATATTTAAATCTTTCTAAAAAGGTGTATACATGTTTTTTGATATTTTGATATCATCTCGGAAGTTTATTTCAAAAGATTTTTATACTCACTGAGTGATATATAAATTGTTAGGGGAATAGGACCTGACGAACCCCGTACTTGATACGGTTATTAGGATTGACGGACCTTCTTACTCTAACTCAATTTTAGTTTTTAATATAACTATATCTTTAATCTTTCTATATTTAATAATGTATCTAAAATCAAACTTAATTTATATTCTTTAGAATCTTTTTTTAGTTCACTTTCTCTTATAATTTTGTGATTTTTACCGTCAATATTGTTTACAAGTCTTTCAAAATTAGAATATTGTTTATCGTCTACTGAAATAAATATTAAACATTTATCATTTTTCTTAATAAATTCAACTAAATCTGCATAAATTTCCGGAGTATCTTTTAGTTCTTTAATTTTTATTTTGAGCAAATCTTCTTTTATTTTATCTTTTTCTATTCTTTTTTTTATAGAATGAAGATATTCTTTTTTATGCTTTAATTCGGCGTAATGTTTAAATTTAGAAATTTTTGAACATAGATTTTCTAATTTTTCTCTTTTTAGGATTATAAACCCTAATAAATTTTCAGAATAATCTATAAGGATGTAATAATCAAATTCAGTCATTTTATCTCCACT
>CAYUCT010000023.1:0-8087 GCA_964443565.1 Candidatus Woesearchaeota archaeon | reverse complement strand
TCAGCAGGATTTGGAGTAAGTTCAGGTAGTTCTTCTGCAAGTGGAAGTTGTTAATCACGAAATCCCCAGTACCACATCTTAAAAGATGTGGTTTGTTTTGGATTTCGGGATACCAAAAACAGAAAACATTCATCTGTTGCTTAAAGGAAAACAGTTTTCTGTTTTTTAGTATAAACAAAATTCTATGAAAGATACAGATATAAAATTAGGAAAGTATAAACATTACAAAGGTGGAATTGTTAAGGTATTATTCATTGCAAAAAATTCTGAAAATTTAGAAAAATATGTTGTTTATCGTTCTCTTTATAATTGCAAAACCGATGGAAAAAATTCTTTATGGGTTCGCCCATTAAAAATATTTAAAGAAAAAGTAAAGGTTAATGGAAAGTTAATTCCAAGATTCAAGTTTATTGGAAAATAAAAGAAAAAAATAAAGAGTAATTTATTTTTACTTTCTTCTACCAACAAAAAAGTAAATTATAGCCGTAATTATACTAAATAAAATTGCACAAATTATCCAAACAATTTTCATTCCAGTACTTAGGCCCTTATTGTTTGCTAATACATCATATATTACCCAAATTGCGCAAATTAATGCAGCAAGTCCAATAAATCCGGTCAATAAATCTGCCATCTTTTTATAACCTCCAAATAAATTAAGAAATAGATATTATTAAAGTTTTCTTAAATTAAAAATTATCTAAAATTTCTTCTATTTTATTTACAAAATCATATGCTTCAACCATTACTTCCCTTACAATTTCAGCAGTTGTTTTTTTAGTTGCACTATACTGTGCAATTTCTCTTTTATCCTTAACTTCGGATATTTTTTTTAATTCTTCTTTTTTAAGAAAAACATTTTTTAAAGTTTGATATATCTTTTCATCAAGAATTTTCTTTTTAACAAAATATTCTTCTAAAACAATTAATGTTGCTGTATGATTTCTGCTTTTAAATCCAATTTTAGCAAGAAGTGCTAATGCCGAAGAATACATTGAATAATATCCACAAATAACGATCCATTCGTCACTTGTATATATTTCTTCAATTTTTAAATAATCCCTTAATTTATTATTGCTATTAAATTCAAACAACAAACGCATTGTTGTCAAATTATTTTTTGCTTTCATTAAATATTTATAAGAGAGACCCTTGATAGATTCATCTCTTGCAATTTTCCCTTTTTTTATTAATTCATTAATTTTATTTTTCATTTTTATACAACCAAAAATAAAAATTATCTTCTCCTTTAAGCACAAGTCCATAAATTTTTAGATCGTGCCATAATTCCGGATTATCCTTTTTTACATTTGGAAATTCATGAAGAGGTAAAATTATAGTAGATAGATTTATATTTGTTTTATATTTTATATTTTGAATTGTCTTTTCTACTTCTTTTTTATTATTTGAGATACAAATAATATCAATATCACTTTTTTTTGTTTCATTTCCCTTAGAATAGCTTCCAAAAAGTATTACACCAAAAACTGATGGAGATTCAATTATTTTTTTTAATGCATTGTATATTATTTTATATCTTTTAATAAACTCAATTTTTCTTTCTAGAGTATAAGAATCAAAACCGGTTTGTGAATACAGATTATATAAATTAATTGAGTATACTATTGTTTTTCCTATATTTTTTTCAAAAACAATCTTTTTTTTAGTTAAGGATTTTAAGCCAAAATTTATTCTTTCATAAGAATAATCGACTCTTTCTTGAATCTCTTTAATGGTCATTTCTTTTCCTTCTGGAAAGAATGAAGCAATAATCACCCCTTCTAATATTGATGTTTTTTCATCTTCAAATATAGAACTAATTCCATAATGTTGTTTTCTTTTTATTTCAATCATTTTAAAGTGTAATTATTTCTTTATTTTTAATTTACTGATTTTTCAATAATATTATTGATTTTTCAGTATTTAAATATCTTTTGTTTTGTTTTAGTTTACAGAATTATAATTAAGAAATTATCCTCCGAGTTATAATATTTCTAATGATTTACCAATCGTTATCTTCTTCTCTTCCACTTTTCTTTTTTCTTTGTTTTGGACGATAAATCTCACTATCCATATTATTTAGAGTTTCATCACTTCGTATCTTCATCTTTCTTTTTCTTATATCTATTGACATTTTTTTAGTATTCTTTATCCCCTGTAAAATCTGAAAGTGTTCCTTTAATTTTTGCTTTAGTTATTTTAATTCCTGGAGATTCAAAAATATCTAGAATATTCGCCCCATTTCTCTGTAATGCATAAAATGTTTTTTCTCCTAAAAGAATATATTCCCATTTACAATTCATTCTATCTTGGGGTTTTAATTCATTTATCTTTTCACACCAATCACATGCTGCAAGTCTCTTTTTTAAAACATCTTCTTGATTCAAATCTCTTTCTGCTTTTGTTTCAACAATAAAAATTTTATTACCAACTTTAATTATAAAATCTGGAAAATAATGGGCAAGCATGCCATCACTTCTTATATAAAGTATATTTGCAAAAGAATAATTATTTTCATTTATTTTTATAAAAGCATCAACTTTTGAATCAGAATCAATAAACTCCATAAATACTTTTTCAAATCCCCCTTTATTTGATGGAAAACTTATTTTAGGATAAATTGTTTTGGCTACATCAATTGCACAATTTTCTCTGATAATTATCTCTTTAATTTCTGAGAAATTTTTCTTAATTACTATTGCGTCCAATACCTTTAATCTCTTTTGCAAATCATAAATCTCTTGACTAATATTTGTTATGATATGTCTTCTTAATTTTTCTTCAGTAAGTATAAGAAATTTCCAATTATTATCTTTTAAAGGATCAAAATTTTCCCCAAATAATTTATGACGGATATATTCATCCACTAATTTTGCAATTTTAAAAGTATTAATTTGCATTATAGGAAATACTTGGGATTTTCTTTTATCATCCCTCTTTGTTTGAACCGAAGAAACCGCATTTACAATTTTTTGAATAAACTGCTGATAGCTTTTAGCATTAAACAAATCAGATGTAACAGAATATTCCCCAAATCTCGTTTTAACCGTTATTTCTTCCCCATAAAATGTATCTCCTTTTTTAATTAAAGGTTTTATATCTTTCAATTTAATAGGATATTCTTTTAAATTTTCTAAAGAGAGATTAATATCCTCAAATTTTTCTTCTTTATCTTGAATTATTATTGGCCAAAATAAATCATATTCTTGATAATTTTCTTTTAAATCCACTTTTATTAAATCCCCTACAATCCTTTCTTTTTTTGGTAATTCATTTACTTTTGCAAAAGCATCTCCTAATTCTTTTTCATAAAATTCAATAAACGCAGGATGCTCAATAATACTTAGTATATCAAAATAACTTTTAGGTTCGATTTTTTTAATCAAAAGATTAATTCTATTTTCTTCTTTTATTTCTTCGTACTCTTTTTCTCTCCACATTAATCTTAATCCTCTTCCAATAGTTTGTTCTAAAAGAATATATGAAGTACTAGAACGAAGTGGAACTATAACACAGATAGTATTTACATCAAATCCCTCTCTAAGCATTAATACTGAAATTATTACTTTTGGATTTTCAGATTTATCCAAATTTGAAAGTTTTATTTTATCTGCTTCTAAAATTTCTCCAGATTTTTTTGAATGAATTTCTACAATTTCTTCTTCAGATAATCCTTCGTTTCTTAAAAAACTATAAACATGTGGAGCAACTTTTGTATCTTCGCACATAACTAACATCTTAGGATGTTTATTTTTTTTGCCCCATTCCTTAAAACCGTCAGATAACATTTTGAGTTTAGATAGCCCGGCTCTTAACATCACTTTTTGACCTTCTGATAAATCTTGTACACCATTTCCTTTTGTTTCTCTTTCTGCTTTAAAATCTAAAGGAAGAGCAGCCAATTCTTTTCTTTTATCAATTGCTACTGTTTTTACTAATCCTTGATGAATTGCTGTTCTCAAATCAAAATTAGTAATTATATGTGGGAAAAAATGTTTAGTTCTTTTTTGCCCACTCCCGGTAACCATATAAGGAGTTGCGGAAAAATCAATCTGCATAAAATTTTCTTTTTTATTTTTTGATATTTTTAATATTGCTTTTTGCCATCTTTTTTCAATAGTTTCGTTAGAAATTTTTAAATCTCCTAAATGGTGTGCTTCATCATTAAAAATTAATAAATCTTTTAATTGAGATAAATAATTTAATTCTCTGCCCCTAAAATATTGATTGTCTAACTCTTCTAAACTATGCCCCGCAGATATTCCAGGAGTAATTGGCAGTATTTTTTTAATTATTTTTTCAGGAGAATCTAAAGGTAAATCTTCTTCATCAATCATTTCATCTCCGGATAATAAATGCCAATTGGTTATTGCAATCATTCCTTCACCCGTTATTTTTTTACCAATTTCATCTTTAGAAACAACGGAAGATTGTATAAAACCAAAAACCTCATTTTTATATGCCGGTGGACAAAAAAGTTCTTCAAAATTTTTAAAATCCGAAGTTTCAAAATTTCTTTTACCTTCATTATCTATTCTTTTTCCGAGATATGCATCTAGTAATCTTTCATATACAATTAATCCGGGAGCGATAATCAAAAAGTTTTTTGTAAATCTTCCAGAGTATTCTTCTTCATATTTTGCATTTAAAAATTGCCAGATTAATAAAGCAGATAAAACCCATGTTTTTCCCGTACCTGTTGCCATCTTTATACAATATTGTGGATGTTCATATTTTTCTTTTTCATAAGAAACAAGATTCAAAAATTCAGTAAATAAATCATTATTTATTTGATGATATAATTCTTTTAAATTTTTTATTTTTAATATTTCATGACAATAAATTGTATTAAGAATTGCTTGCCATTGTCCTTCATGAAATTGTATATCCCTTTGGTCTCTCCAACTTCCATTTGGATCCCAAAATCTCAAAAGGTCTTTTGTAATTGAGGAAACTTTTTGCAAGAATGTTCCATCTTCCCATTCTTTGTTTACCAATTGAGTAATCGCTTTAGAAAATCTTAAAGGCATTTCTCCTATTCCAAGTGATTTTGTTTTTACCATTTTTGATAATATCTATTAATTTTTGTGGGTTTCTTTCCCCCATCTAAATCAAAATCTTTTTCAAATGATGCCCCAAACATTAATTCTCCTTCTAATTCCTCGACATTATAATATAAAATTTCTTCTCTTATAATTGGAGTATTGTCTACTCGGGTATAGTACTTTAGAATATACTTTACTGAAAAATTACACTTCTTTATCTTTAATTTTTTAAATAATCTCTCTAGTTCTTTCTCGAAGTTAATATTGTAATTTTCTTCTTTCTTTATTAGCGTGCCGAGATTATAGTTAATTAGTTTTTTAAAATTTTTATTAGGCAATTTTATCAAGAAATCTACTGAAATATTATATGCGGGATATTTTTTATTCTTCATTATATAAAAATCATCTTCGCCAGCCATAGGATTTATCCATAAGACCGGATCTTGTTCGTATCGAGCAATATTTTCTCCAGATTGTATTGTCAAATAAGCAGTAATTATAAAACAAGCTGTTGCAACAGCAGTAAGAGTTCCTACTTCAAATATTATTTTCCAATTATAAATTAATTGCGCCACAAATAATCCAACAATCAAAATGAACATTATCCCTATTGGTGCCTTGCTTAAATTCATAGTTATTTCACCTCCTCAACAACAACACTTTCAAAACCAAAAACATCAACTGCTTTTACACAAATTTTTCTTTTTTCTTTTGTTTTTGGTAAAATTAATTTTGCTTTCTTAATAACTCTAAATTCATCCTTATCATTTTCGGTATTGCCCCTATAATCTTGCCATTTACTTCTAAATACTTCTCCATCATAATCTGGATCAATACTCCAATATTCAATTAAAGCTAGGGGTTCTTTTTCAATAATTTTTGATAATCTTTCTTGATTTTCATTATCTAAATTTAAAGCATCTGGAGAAAGAAGAACATAATCGTCAAGTTCAACAGTAACTTCATTATTATCTTTATCATATTCTTTTTTTGTAATTGGTTTTATTTTTAGATATTGCAAAGAAGAAAATTTTATTTTTCCAGATTTTATTAATTGCTCATAACTTGCTTTAGTTTTTAACAAATCTAATAAATTTTGGGGGATAACTAAAACTTCTAAATTTTTATCATTAATTGTATCAATTATTTTTCCAATATCTGTTACAAAATTCCAACCTAAAACAACAACCTTATCCCAACCACCCATAAAACTTGCTCTTAACTCTTGTGCTTTCTTTAAAGTTAAATTTCCTGTAAGTTTAGAAGGAGAATCAACAACCACCAATGTTTTTGAAGATTTTATATATCCTAGATTTGTTGGCACTCCCTCTTGGCTAGGAAAGGGCAATGCCCCATATAAATTTAATATTACTTGAGATAAATCCCCAATTGTTTTAAACTCAGATTTTTCAAATTGTTCTTTTTGATAATCTCCTATTGATTGATATAAGAAAGGTTTTGCCTCTTGGTCGATTAATCTTTTTCTCATAATCATACAAGCAGGTTTCCCTAAATCCGACATAATCCATTTTCTTCCAAGTTTTTCTGCAACTACTCCTGTTGTTCCAGAACCAGCGAAGAAGTCTGCAACGATTGAATTTTCAGTTGTAGCCATTTCTATAACTCTCTGCAACATTTTTTCATTTTTTTCTGTCCCATAACCGGTTTTTGAAGTTTGGGCTTGAAAATCTATCCATAAATTAGAAATTTCATCAGAATCGCTCTCTCTTAGATAATACTCTGCAACTTTTCCATATTTTGAACCATCCGAATTTTTTATTCTAACAATATCCACTTCAAATGGAGCAGATTTTAAATCATTTTTATATTTTTCATAATTTCGTAATGCTTCTTTTATTCTTTCCTCTGACCATTTCCATCTATCGGGTATTTTGGGTTTAAGTCCTTGGATTTCAGCCATCATGGTTGGTCTTTCACCTTGACTAGTAAGCAGACTAGCCCATCTCTCTCCTCTTAATTCTTCTAATTGTCTATAAACTAGATTAAATTTTTTATCAATAGATTTTTTGTATACTAACATTGTTTGATAAGCATTTGATAACTGAGTTATAGAACCAAACTGAGAATGAGTTTGTTTTTCTCTAGCCCTTACTACAATTTCATTAACAAAATTTTCTTTTCCAAAAATCTCATCCATAATTACTTTTACATAATGTCCAACATGCCAATCAATATGGACATAAATTGAACCCTGCTCGCTTAAAAGTTCTCTCATTAAAATTAAACGAGGAACCATCATTTCTAAATAAGAAGTTGTTCCATCTTTCCATGTATCTGAATAGGCAAATTGCTCTATTACTGTCGGCTTTTGCTCGATATCTGTTCCGGGAAGATGAATTTTTGTTCTATAATCTGCTTTACTGTCAAAAGGAGGGTCGATATAAATTAAATCAATTTTTCCACGCATTGAAGAAAGACCTGTCTGTGGGTCGCCTGCTAAAAGTGCTTGCATTGCAAAAAGATTATCTCCATAAACAAGACGATTAAACCATTCTTGATTTTTTATTTCTTTAATCTGTCCTCTAAAAAGTCCAGAAGTATCTTTTGATGGTAATACAAGTTCATTGGTTTGAAGAGTTATTTTATTTTTACTTGAAATTCCATCAAGAATTTTTTGAGCTTCTTTTTTACCTCGTTCGATTATTTTTGGTAGCTCTTCTATAAGAGAAATCGATTTTTCAGACATGCTATTAATTAGTGGCATGTTTCTTTTAAATCTTGCTATCTTTTAGTATCATGAGAAGAAAAGCATTAGAAATAAAGAAAAAAATTTTAGAAATTTTAAAAAGAGAAGGAGAACTTTCACTTAGAGAATTAGAAAGAAAAGTTAATACAAATTGTAATACTCTAAAAACACAAATAGAAGAATTAGAATTTTTTGAAAAAGTTATTAAAATAAAACATAATAAAAGTGAGATAAACGGAAGACCCTACACTACCATCAAATTAAAATGAGCAAAACAAGAAATTATCTTTTTCTATCAACCCCAATTCTCGGACAATATTTTTGAATTGGGCATT
>CAYUCT010000022.1:4404-8237 GCA_964443565.1 Candidatus Woesearchaeota archaeon | reverse complement strand
TCAGAAGAACAACATTCTTTTTCTCTATCTTCACAGTCATATCTTGATAATGCAATAGAATCAGTTGCACAATTTTGCCAAGGTGTTGGGGTTATCTCGGAACATTCCCCTGTATTTTGATTATATTTATTCCATTCTACCAAATTTCCGTCTGGGCAATAATAAAATTGAGAACATTTTGGAGAGGTTATTAAAAATTCAACATAAGAATCTTCAGGGATTAAATCTCCTTCTGAAAATTGCAAAGAATAATTTCCATCTAATGGAACATTTTTTTCATAAGAAATAATCCGCATATCAATATTATCAATTATTTTTCCTGTTAAAGTATTAAAATTAAAATCTTGAAATGCATAATTAAAAGCAAGAAGTAATGTAACAAAAACTATAAACATTGTAAAAGGAACAGCAGGTAATCCGAAAAATTTTTCCCTTGGCTTTTCTTTTTTTCTGAAGTCTTTATAATCAATTTTTTTTGATACCATATTCACTCTTTTTAAAACATTAAATAAATCGGGTGTTGAATAAACAGACGATTATTAGATACTATAATTCAGAATATTTAGTATTTAAATGTTTCTTAGATACAATTGATTGTTATTAAAAAAATTAATTTTTTCTAATAACCATCAGGATGATAGTTATCCTTCCTGTACTTTGCGTGATATGTAAAAAGAAGATTGCTCATTTTTTGAACTAAATCTCCTCAATGCGAGCTGATTTTCTAACCATTTTATCTATTCTGATGACGGAAGACTTTTCTGAAGTATTATCTCATCATTTTCGTCCAAGCAATAACATATAATTGATTCAGTGGTATCATCATATTTATAGTTATAGCTTTCGACTTTATCAACACCAGTGCAAAAATTTTGACAAAAAAGATCTATAGACTCTTCTAGATCTATTTCATAATCCGCTGGTCGAGAAAATGCACCAATTAGAAAGCTAATAAGCATAATGAAAACAAATAATACAGAAATTACTAAAGAAGTTATTGCGAATCCTTTTTCTTTGTGTTTTGTGAGATGGATTATTGATGTAATAAAATTAAATACTAATACTAAAAAGATTAGCCCAAATGCTACGAGGTATATTACCAGAAAAATATCATTTTCAAATTCGAATGCTAAAACTAAAGTAATTATTAATATAACAAATAATGCAATAAATGAGTAGAAACTTATTCTTACGGCTTTCCAAACAAAATCTTTCTTATCTGATTCAACCATTATATTATCAAAGATATAGTATGATATATAAGCTTTTTGTTGTGTGCCCGAGTAATAATTTCATTTAACACCACAAATACAGAAATTCATTAGAATTTGTATACCAATATAGGAACACATAGTAACCATTGTATATTTTGAAAATATATTTTTTATAAAAAAATTAATTTTTTCTAGTTTATCCTTTTAAATTTCCAAGGGGTTTTAATTTTGCTATTTTTAATGCAATTCCCGAATTATGCATTGAATCAACAACTTCATCAACATTTTTATATGCATCCGGACTTTCTTCTAATAATCCATTGATGCTTCTTGCCTTAACATAAATTCCTTTTTTTAATAATTCGTTAACTAATTGAATTCCCTGATTTTCTTTTTTTGCTAATGTTCTCGATTTTGCTCTTCCTGCACCATGACAAGAACTTCCAAATGTTTTTTTCATTGCTTCATTTGTTCCATGCAAAATATAAGAAGATGTGCCCATACTCCCGCCGATAATCACTGGCTGACCAATAGAAGAATATTTTTTTGGAATTGATTTATTTTCTGGACCAAATGCTCTTGTTGCTCCTTTTCTATGTACTAATAAATTAATATTCTTTTTTTCAATTTCATGTTTTTCAATTTTTGTGCTGTTATGAGTAACTTCATATAATATTTCTGTTTTTGCGTGTTTGAAAATTTTTTCTAATTCTTCTTGGATTAAATAAGAAATAATTTGTCTATTTGCATAAGCATAATTTAATGCACAACCAACTGCACCGTAATATTTCTTTCCTTCAATACTTTGAATTGGGGCACAAACCAATTCTTTTTCTTTAATAGGAATTTTATATTTTCTTGATGCTTCTGCTAATATCTTCAAATAATCTGCGCCAATTTGATGTCCTAATGCTCTTGAACCACAATGAAAAGAAATCAAAACATTTTCTTTTTCTATTCCAAAAGTTTTTGCTTTTTTTGAATCATATATTTCATTTACTGCTTGTATTTCTAAATAATGATTTCCAGAACCTAATGTTCCAATTTGTTTTTTTTCTCGAGCAATTGCTTCTTTTGAAACATTTTCAGGAGTTGCATTAATTATTTTTCCATTATCTTCAATATATTCCAACTCTTTTTTCTCTCCATATCCTTTTTCTATTGCCCATAAAGCCCCATTTTGCATTACTTCTTTTACTTCTTTATCTTTTAACATAATCTTTCCTTTAATTCCCAAACCTACCGGAATTGCATTAAACAATCTATCAATAATTTCTTTTATTCTTGGTTTTATTTCTTCAACAGTTAAATTTGTTTTTAATGTTCTAACGCCACAACCTGCGTCAAAACCAACACCCCCAACAGAAATTATTCCATCATTTAAATCAAATGCTCCAATTCCCCCAATAGGAAAACCATATCCCCAATGCGCATCAGGCATTGCTAAAGAATATCTTTGTATCCCCGGAAGACAAGAAACATTTCTTAATTGTTCTAAAACTTTTTCATCCATTTCTTTTACTAATTTTTGCTTCGCAAAAATTCTTCCTGGAACAAGCATCTCTTCTTTTTTTGGAAGTTCCCATTCATAATCATTAATTTTTTTTAACTTTTTTATTTCCATTTTATTTTGTTTTATTTTTTAACTTTTATTTCTTAAATTTTAAACATCCACAACACATTGGCTTATCCACTTTTTATCTTTTCCTTTTTTAAATTCATAAACTTTTAATTCCGAATAAGTGCAAGCCTTAACTTCTAATTTTAATTCATGTTTTTTGGGATTTATTTTTTCACCCATTGCTTCGCATTCTAAAATAAAATCTTTTTGCAATTTTAAAGTGGGTTTTATAATTTTTATTTTGAATTGAGAAAAAAACATTTCTTTAGTTGTTGATTTTAATAAAAGAGAATTAAGAAATTCTATCAATAATTCTTCAATGTTTTTTGCCTTTACTTTTATTTTTACTTTTTTTAATGATTTAATTTTTTTAATATCTGTTTGAACAAGAAATAAACATTTTGCAATTTCACTAAATGATTCGGTAATTGTTTTACCAATTCCCCTTATCCCAATGTCCGCTTTATGCGGAAATGTTTTGTAAACCATATTATTTAATTTTATTTAATTTTATTTAATTTGATATTATTTTCTTTAGTATTATTTAATATTTTTCCCAAATATAAATCTTAATCTTTTGCGTTTTTAAATTACGGTTAGTATCCGAACTTGCAACTAAAAATTCAATTGTAGAAATTTCTTTATTATTAGGAATATTTTGAGAAACACAAGAATTACCACTAATACAGATAATTGTTTCAGAAGCAAAATCCGAATTTAAATTTTGCAAATGATCATTAACTGAACTATTTAATGTAGATTGATCATTAAACTCCCCCCTTAAATTTTCTTGAGTATAAACACGAAGATAGTCCATTAACATAAAATTTTGATCATTAATATTGTATGTTTCCATTGTTATTGATTTTTGCTTTTCCAAAGAAATCATTAAACTTGAAAATAAAATTAAAATTCCGATAGTAACTTCTAAAATTAATAAAAAACCTTTTTTGTTTTTTTGATTTCTGTTTTTATTTATCATTTTAATTTTATTTTTT
>CAYUCT010000022.1:0-4304 GCA_964443565.1 Candidatus Woesearchaeota archaeon | reverse complement strand
ATTTATTTTAATTTTATTTTTTATTTATTTTAATTTTATTTTTTATTTATTTTAATTTTATTTTTTATTTATTTTAAACTTTAATTTAAATCTCCCAAATTTTTATAATTACATTTACATCGCAAATTTCGTCGGCATTTACAAAAACTTTTGCAGGAAATTTTCCAACACTAACTTGAACATTATCTGGGATATAACGGGTCATTTCAAAACTTTTTATATCATAAGGGGATTTATCACATCCCCTTATACTTTGAAATCCAATTGCAAACTCTTTTCCTTCTGAAATTTTTTGTTTTAATTCTTCATAATTATTTGAATAATCTATTAATTTAAAATTCTTAATTTTTTCAAAATATAATGCAGAAAAATTTTCCTGCAAGGAAAATTTTGGATTTGAATTGGGAGTATTTCCAAGATTTCCATTCACTCCTTCTATATCCGGAGAAATTATAAAACTGTAATTCCCACCATCTCCTGAAAAATTTAGAAAAGAATTATTAAATTCATGATAAACTTTTTCCCCATTATTAATTATGGATAAATTTTCCTTATTATCAGAAATATACTCGGGTAAATCGGAAAGTTTCACGGATGTTCCTCCAGAAAAATAGAATACAGAATAAATTATTCCTGTTTCTTCTTTAAAATTATTTTCAATTGTTGTTAAATAATCTTGTCTTTCTGCAATATCATAAGTTAAAACAAAATACATAACAACAATTAATGCAAAAATAAAAAGAAGCATTGCAGTGATATATTCTACTTGATTGGTTGCTTTCTTATTAAATCTGTTTTTTAGATTCATTATTAATTTTAATATTTTAATACACTAAATTCTTTTTTTGACTTTAATTGCTGTTGGTGCTTCTCCTCCGTGCCAGGTAAATCTTGGACGGACACGCATTGGATAAATTCTTTCAGAATTATCATCTAGAATAATCGCACTTCCTTTTAATCTTGGGAGATTATCTAATTGTGTTTTTATATCCGAATAAACATAACTTTGCATAATATAATTTAATGCATCAACATCTGGTTTTGCTGTAACTCTATGAGAAAGAACAACATCTGACTGAGTCATTACATCTCGATGAATTTGCCCGGGTTGCTGTGTTGCTAAAACTAATGAAACCCCTGGTTGACGTCCTTCTCTTAATAATTGTATAAGTGCATCTGTAGCCGGAGTTTTTCCATTTAAAGGAAGAAATTCATGTGCTTCATCAATTAATAACCATGCCATGGGCATTATTCTTTTTTCTTTATAATACAAATAATCTAATCCATGTTGAACTGCTTGAACTTCTTCTTGTTTTCTTGCTTTCATTCTTTCATTGAAAATTTTTCTAGATAATAAACCAATAACTAATGCTCTAACATTAAATGTTCCAATACTAGAATAAACACTTAAATCTAATATGGTTGTTGTTCCACCTTTAATTAAATCTTGAACAGTTGTTTCTACTTGATTTTTTTCTGCAAAAATTCCCCAAGTTTGTGCTCCTTCAAAAAGATTTATTGCTGCAATTTTATTTTCTTGACTAAAATTTGGATCCACTTGAATATTAGCAATAATATCCGAAATATCATATCCCGTAATTATCCCCTCATTATATTGTTCTTGCAATTTTGTAACTGCTCGTTGAATAACAATTCCGACATTTGATGTAAAATCTAAATTAAAAGTTATAATCCAATCATCTGCATTCATATCTGCAACTTTCATCGCAAAAGATTTATCTGCAGGAATTCCTTTTTCTTTAAAAGATTCATAATATCCGTATGGAACAAAAATTTGTATAGGTAATGTTTTTGCTTCAATATTCCAATCTTTTCTTAATTCTGCTTCTTTTTCATTTTTATAAGCCATTGTCCAAAAAATCCCCATGGTATCAAAAATTAAAACAGAAATATTTTCACTAACTTCTTGCGGAAGATTTGTTATCTCTTCTGCAATAACTCCTAATGAATATGATTTTCCAGAACCCCTTTTACCAGAAATTAAAACAACATGACTTTTTACAACATCAAGCATAATTCTATTGCTTAAACTTGTAAGTTGGCCCATCTTGATATAATGTTTTCCCAAATAAATTAATCCTTCTGAACCAAATTTCTTTTTATCAGATTCATCTCTTCCAATAACAATATCTTCAGGCATTTGTTTTTACAATTTGCTCTCCTCTTTTATTATATTAATATATAAAACAATAAACTTATAAAGCTTACTAAGAAAAATTAATTTAAATAAAATTTGAAATACTTTAAATAAAAAATGAAAAAACAAGACATAACAAATAAAGAACAAAAAGAACAGCACTATCATGGAATTTCTTTTGAACATAACTCTCAAAATTGGTATTTAGAAAAAAGTTATCATCGTATCCTAAACAAAGAAGGGTATCAAATTAGATTAATAAATTCTAAAGAAAATCTTTCTGTTGTTTTAGATAATTTTGTTAATGAAACTAAAGATGTTAAAAGTTATATGGCTAAAGCGATAAAATTTATTAACGCCCATACTCAAACTGAAAAACAAAATTCTGAACTAGAAAAAAAGCTGAGATAATTAAAAAAGTTAATACAATTATATGAGAATTTAATATTTACTATGGACTTCAAATCCATTTTGTTTATAAAATCCAAAAAATTTGAAATTATTATTTACTTAAAAAAATTTAAGAAACATTTTTAAAGCACATTTAAATTAATATTTTATTAACTTTTAAAATAAATAAAGTTTAAATAAAAGGGTTAAATAAAAAGAGATAAAAAAATGGAAGGCGAAAATAACGAACATCACGAACATCATGAAAACCATGAAAACCATGAACATATCGAACACACCCATACTCATTTAGAACATCATTCAAATCATAAAAAATTAAATTGGAAAAAAATTCTTTTATTTGGTGGATTAGCTTTACTTGTAATTCTTGCAATTATATTATTAATTATTGCATTTAAACCATCACAAACAGTTGAAAAGTATAATGTTAGCTATACCTTAACACTAGCAGATGGTACAGAAATTTTAAATGGAAATTCAATATTTAATCAAAATTCATTTTCATCGGATTTTGGATTTATTTCAACAAAAATAGACAATGAATTAAAATCAATGAATATTGGAGAAGAAAAAACTCTTACTTTAAATGCAGAAGAAGCATTTGGAGAATACGACCCAGAATTAAATATTAGCACAAATAGAACTCAAGAGATTGATAAAAAGATGATTATTTCTAGAAATTTAAATGTCACATTAACAGATTTTACTGGTGCATTTAATGAACAACCTATATTAAATAAAGAATATATATTAGAAGGAGATTCTTTTACATATGTGGTTACAAACATAGACGCAAATAATATTCAATTAAGAAGAGAAACAAAGATGGGAGAAATAATTCCTGGAAGTTTATTCCCGATGAAAGTTATTTCAATAAATGAAACAAATATTGGATTAGACATGCAAGCAGAAAAAACAGTAATGCCAACAGATAGTGGAGATTGGGAAATTGATTATGATAATAATAAAATTTATTTGACATTAACTCCAACAATCGGGCAAGCACTAGGTTTAGGAACCGTTACTGGGATGGTTACAGGATATAATGATAAACAAATTTTTATTGATGCAAATGTTCCTTATGCAGGACAATCAATAACAATTAAATTAAGATTAGAAAATAGAATAAAAGAAAAAATTGCTACTTCAAATATTAAAAAGATTGATGGTGCTCCAACAATGCAGGTATACATTATGAGCCATTGTCCTTATGGAACACAAATTGTGAAGGGATTACTTCCAGTATGGAAAGAATTCCAAGATAAAGCAAATATTGAATTAAGATTTGTAAGTTATACTATGCATGGGGCACAAGAAGAATTAGATAATCAAAGAATAATTTGCATAAGAGAAGAACAAAGTGCAAAATTAATTGATTATATGGAATGTTTTGTTTCTGCAACAGGAAGCGAAGCAGATTCTCAAAATTGCTTAAAAAAAGTTGGAATTGATGAAACAAAACTACAAAGTTGCATGGATTCGAGAGTTGATGCTTATTTTGAAGTAGATAAAGGATTGAATACACAATATAGTGTTCAAGGTTCTCCTACAATTGTTATTAACGGAAAAGAAGCAAGTATTTATCCAAGAGACCCACAAAGTGTTGCAAATGCATTATGCGATGCATTTGGAAGCAACAAACCAAATGAATGTTCTGTTTCTTTTTCAACATCCAATCCTTCAGCAGGATTTGGAGTAAGTTCAGGTAGTTCTTCTGCAAGTGGAAGTTGTTAAT
>CAYUCT010000021.1:0-8990 GCA_964443565.1 Candidatus Woesearchaeota archaeon | reverse complement strand
TTATCTAAACGAGCCCAAGAGCGCTTAGAAATTCATCGGAATTTCTGACGCATGAAAATTTCTTATTTTCTGCACATGAAATTTTCTTAATTTCATTGTGTCCCGAAAATCTTTTGATTTTCGAGGAGATTCAAACCCTTGGTTCGAATCCTCTTTATCTAAACGAGCCCAAGAGGATTCGAACCCCTATCACCCGGTCCGAAGCCGGGAGTTCTATCCATTGAACTATGGGCCCATATTTTGATGGTTATTTAAAAAATATTTAGAAAAGCTATTTAAAATAGTTTTTCTTTTTTTAATAATGAAAAAAGAGGATAAAAAATCGAAGAAAAGAAGTTCTCTAATCAGCGGTATAGCAACTCTTTCTGGAACAATGATTGGAGCAGGAATTCTTGGAATACCCTATGCAATAAGCCGTTCGGGATTTTTAATAGGATTAATGTTTATTCTTGGATTGGGAATTTTAAGTATACTTATACATCTTTACATTGGGGAAATTATGTTAAGAACAAAAGAAAATCACCAATTAACCGGTTATGCAGAAAAATATCTTGGAAAACCAGGTAAATTTTTAATGCTTTTTTCTGTGATATTTGGATTATATTCTGCATTAATTGCATACTTAATTGGAGAAGGAGAAAGTCTAAGTTATTTAATCTTCGGAAATATTGAATTTAGTTTTTATTTTACAATATTATTTTTTATATTCGTCTTATTTTTTATACTAATTGGACTAGATATTATAAAAAAAGAAATTAGTATCGGTGTTATATTCTTCTTAGTTCTTATTGTTTTGATTGCATTATTATTTGCACCAAAAATAGATATACAAAATTTAAATTACATCTCTCAAAATTTTGAAGATTTAATTTTTCCATATGGTATTGTATTTTTTGCAATGCTCGGATATTCCGCATTACCCGAATTAAAACAGGAAATGAAAGATAATAAAAAAGATATTAAAAAAGCAATAATTATTGGAACATTAATTCCCATATTAGTTTATATTTTATTTTCTTTTGTAATCCTCGGATTTATGGGAAAAAATACTCCCGAAATTGCAACCTTTTCATTAGGAATGCTACCAATTTTTTTGGGGATTATTGGAATGATGAATGCATTTATTATTTTAGGAATGGCATTAAAAGACACATATGTCTTTGATTTAAAAATTAATAAAACCGTTTCTCTTATTTTATCTTGCTTTATTCCACTATTAATCTTTTTGATTGTTTATTTTTTTAAATTAAACTCATTTATCGCATTTTTAGAATTAAGTGGAGCCATAAGCGGGGGGATAACTGGAATTCTCGTTTTATTTATGCTAATTAATGCAAAAAAGAAAGGAGATAGAAAACCAGAATATGAAATCAAACTAAATTCTTGGTTAATTACTTTTTTAACAATCTTCTTTATTTTAGGAATGCTTTATGTTCTATTTTTTTAAGTTAATCAACAATTTTTTCTAAAATAATTTCTAAAACCCAATGATTATTTCCTGGAGAAAAACTTTTTACCAAATGTTTTGAATAATTAAAATTAAATTTTTGCTTTTTTGCTTTGGATTTTAATATTATAATTAATTTATTTAATTCTTTTTCTTCTAATTCTCTCTTTTTAGGTAATAAACAATGAAACAAAATTAATGTTTTATCCTTGGATATTTTTAATGCATCGCCAAAAAAAGTTATTGGGGCAGGAATATATCCCATACTGATAATATCTGCATAAATTTTTTTCTTTTGCAAATTTAATATTTCTTTTTTTGAATCCCCACAAATAGAAATCAAATTTTTTTCTACTTTGTTTAATTTTATATTCTTATTGAGATATTTATAAGAATCTTTTGCTAATTCAATAGCATATACTTTTGCCCCCTGCTTAGCAAAGGGAATTGAAAAATATCCAATACCTGCAAACATATCTACAATTATCTCTCCTTTTTTTATTTTTTTTATTCTATGCCTCTCAAATAAATTACCTTTAGAAAACATTGCATGATTTATATCTAAAAAATATTTAATTCCCCCCTCTTGATGAATTGTTTCAGTTTCTTTTCCATAAATCAGCTCTAATTTTGGTTTTCTCAATTTCCCAAAAATTTTAGATTTTCTTAAAGCAATTGTTTTTGCATTTGGAAATAATTTTTGAATAATTATTGCTATTTCTTTTTTCTTCTTCATTAATCTTTTATCCAAGTTTAAAATAATTATATCCCCAATTTTTTGATATCCTGCGGGGAAAATTAATTTTTCTTCTTCTGAAAATTTGGAAGATAAACCCAAAGAATCCAAATTTTTAAAAATTAATTTTTTTAATTTACTCATTTTAATTAATTCAATTTATTTTGAATTATTTTAATTTACACTAGATAAGTTTATTTTTTAGGGATATAAATAACATTTGTTTGTAAGGTTAAATTATACTTTTCAACAAAACCCGAATTTACTTCAATTACATATTTAGAAGGAAACAACGAAGAATAAACTTCACAATTTAAGATTTTACAAGGGGTTGCATTTTTCACAATATTTACGATTTTAAAATTTTTATCTAAAAAAATCATATCTAATGGAATTAAGGTATTTTTCATCCAAAATTCTCTTATTTGTTCATTATTAAAAATAAAAAACATTCCACTGTTGTCTTCTAATTTTTTTCTATTCATTAATCCAATACTTTGTTTGTATGGTGTATCTGCAATTTCTACAAAAATTTGAGTAATTTCTTTATTTGAATTATTGGGATAATTTGAATAGTTAGAATAATTTGAATCAAAAAATTTTATAGACCCATTATTTTGAGCAGGAGTTTTGTTTATCCCCCAAAATAATAAAAATATAATCGAAACAAAAATTGCACTAATAATCAAAATTATTTTTTTAAAAAGATTTGCCATTTTGTAAATTTTATTAAGGATAAACCTCTCTTGTTCTTGTTGTTAAAAAGCATGCAAGAATATACGACAAGATTATCCCACCAATTAAAACAAACCAACTCCAACTTGTTAAATAGACATTTTGAGAAAATATTTGAAAAACCGCAATTTTTGTGTCTATGGGATTACAAGGAGCTCGGATACATTGAATTTGGCTTTTTACAGGAACAATTGGCAAAAATAAGAAAATAAAAATAAGAAGAAATGTTAAAAAAATTCTTTGAATCGTCGGTTTTAAAGAAAATTTGAAATATTCTTCATGTTCTTTTACCCCCTTTATTATTTTTGATGGAGTCATAATTGGTCTATGTAGCATTTTCATAATTTTTAAAGAAGAAATAATTATTTAAAGATTGTCTTTTATAAATAAATAGGCAATCAAATAAAAAAGATAAAAAGATAAAAAAATAAAAAATAGAAATATACAAAAATAAAAAAGATAAAAAAATAAAAAGATAAGAAGATAAAAAACCAAGATAATTAAATAAAAAATTATGAAAATCTTTCCAAAATTAAAAAATAAGTTTATACTCGCTCCGATGGCGGGAATTACTAATCCGGCATTTAGAGAATTATGTCGGAAATATGGTTGTTCTTTTGCATATACTGAAATGGTTTCGGCAAATGCTTTAGCTCGAAGTGCTAAAGCGGCAAATATCTTAATAAAAAAAACAGAAAATGAAAAGAATATTGGATTACAATTATTTGGGCAAAATACTGAAAATTTTGTTAAATCAATAAAAAAATATCAAGAAAATTTTGATTTGATAGACATTAATTTTGGCTGTCCTTCTCTTGAAATAATTCAACAAGGCGCAGGATCTGCTCTTTTAATAAGAAAAAATAAAATCAAAGAAATAATTGAAAAATGTGTATCCTGCTCTGATATTCCCATTACTGCAAAAATCAGATCTGGAATAGATGAAAAAAGAATTAATTTTTTAGAAATTGGCAAAATAATTGAAGATGCCGGAGCAAGCGCCATAACTTTACATCCAAGAACCGCAAAACAAGCGTATGCGGGAATTTCTAATTGGGAACATATAAAACAATTAAAAGAAGAACTAAACATCCCAATTATTGGAAATGGGGATATTAATAAACCCGAAGATGCTAAAAAAATGATTGAGCAAACTAATTGCGATTATGTTATGATTGGAAGAGCAACAAGAGGAAATCCCAGAATATTCAAAGAATGTTTAGATTATTTTAATAAAAAAGAATATTCTATTTCTACAAAAGAAGATAGAATAAAACAATTAAATGAATATTTAGATTTGTGCGAAAAATATAACTCTGAATTTTCTGTTACTAAAACAAATGCCATGTATTTTAGTAAGGGAATAAAAGGCGGAACAAAGATACGATTAAAATTAAATCGTGCAAAAGAGATAATTGAAATTCGAGAGGTATTTAAAAATGTTTAAAAAAAATAAAAACCAAAATAAAACTATCGATAAAAAAATTTCTAAAAAAGAAATTATTCCAGAAAAATTAATTAATCAATTTAAAAAACAACATTATGGCATCGCGGGTAGACATTCTGCAGTTCAAATATGTATGTGGACTAAAAATTCTTTGAGAGATGAAGGAAATTGTTACAAGGAACAATTTTATGGAATAAAAAGTCATTTATGCTGCCAAATGTCTCCAAGTATTTCTTGGTGTCAGCATAGATGTTTATTTTGTTGGAGGGCAATAGAAAATACTCTTGGAGAAAAAATGCCAAAAAACTTAGATACTCCAAAATTCATTGTGGATGAATGTATAAAACAACAAAGAATACTTTTGGCAGGATTTGGGGGAAATAAAAAGTGTAATTCAAAAAAATTTAAAGAAGCTCAAGAACCAATGCATTTTGCAATTTCTTTAGCAGGAGAACCAACACTTTATCCAAAAATTGGAGAATTAATAAAAGAAATAAATTCCCGTGGAAAAACTACCTTTTTAGTCACAAATGGACAAAGACCAAATATTTTAGCAAAAATTCCCGCACCGACGCAACTTTATGTTTCATTAGACGCACCAAATGAAGAAGTTTATAAAAAAATTGATAATCCACAAATAAAAAATGGATGGAAAAATTTAATGAAAACTCTAGATATTATGAAAAAAAGAAAAAAAGAAACCCGAACCGTATTAAGATTAACAATTGTTAAGGGAATAAATGATGTTGACGAAGAAGGATATTCCAAATTAATTAAAAAAGCAAGCCCATTATTTGTTGAAATAAAAAGTTATATGGCGGTAGGATTTTCAAGAAATCGTTTAGGTTTAAATTTTATGCCAACTCATGAAGAAATAAAAGAATTTTCTAAAAAGATTTCAAAACTTTCAGGATATCAGATTATTGACGAGAAAAAAAACTCGAGAGTAGTATTATTAATGAAAGATAATTTAGATAAAAGATTTATAAAATTATAAAATACCTATATAATTTCTGCATTAATTCCTTTTTCTTCACAAAGTTTTACAAATTCTTCTGCATCTCCCCTGGATGAAACAATACTTCCATAATGCATTGGAATTGCTAAATTTGCTTTTAACAAATCTGCAACTTCTGAAGCTTCTTGAACGTTCATGTTATACTGCCCGTCAATGGGTAATAAAACTACAAAATAATTTTCCTTTTTTGAATATCCTGTTAATTTTTCCATTTCTTTTATTTTATCTGTATCTCCTGCATGATAAATAATCAAATTTTCAAATTGAACAATATATCCTACCCAATATTCATTTTTTTGATGAAATTTTTTTCTTTCATTATATGCTTCAACTGCCTTAATTTTTATTTCATCAATTATAAATTCTTTTCCTGGTTCAGATAAAAATAAATCTATTTTTTCATTTATTCTGGTTATCTTACTTTGACAATCAGGAGTACAAATTATTTTTGATCCGGGTTTTACAATTTTTTGAATATCTTCTTGAGAAAGATGATCAAAATGACTATGAGTTATTAAAATAATGTCTGCTTTATCTTCTATTTCTTTATTATCTATTTTATATGGGTCAATATAAATAATTTTTTCTCCAATCTTTATTTTAAATCCAGAATGCCCCAACCAAAAAAGATTATATTTTTTATTATTTGCGAGAATCATTTTATCTAAATACCTTTATTTGATTTATAAAAAAAGATGCTGGATAAAATACAAAACAAAAAGGAATCAATCCTAAAAGTGAATAAACAAATAAAAGATAAAACTAATAAGATAATCCATAAACAACTTGTATTCTTTAATAGAAATAATGAAAAAACAATAATTACCGTAATTAAAACCCATAATGCAACAATTGCATTAACTAATGTTGGAAATGCTTTTATTGTCTCTAATGAAATATTTGGATTTAATCTTAAATCAGAGGTATATTTTTCTTTGTTTAATTCTAAAAAAATTGAATTAATTATCAAAAAAATAATTGCTAAAAAGGCCAAAATATTTCCGATTACCAACATCGTTTTCTTTTGTTTTGCTAAATATTCTTTTTTAACAAATTTTTTATTTTGACTTTTATTTCTAAAATTATTTTTTTGCATGATAATTGTTATTTTTTAAAATTTATAAATATTCTTAATAAACAAACATATTAGGGGGTAAATCTTGTTGGCGTTCTAGGAAATGCAATTGCATCTTTAATATTAGTTAGGCCGCATATCCAGGAAATAACTCTTTCAACACCCATTCCAAATCCGCCATGGGGAACACTACCATATCTCCGAGTGTCTAAATAAAAAGAATAACTTTCTAATTTTTCACCCATATCTTTCAATCTTTTTTTCAATACTTCCAAGTCGAATTCTCTTTCACTCCCACCAATAATTTCACCATATCCTTCTGGAGCGATAAAATCACACCCATTTACCACTTTTGAATTTTTGGGGTCTTCTTTCATATAAAATGCTTTTACTTCCTTGGGATATCCTGTAACAATGATTGGAGTATCAAACATTTCTGAAAGTGCATCTTCTTCAATTGTCCTTAAATCTTTTCCCCACGGAATAATTATATTTTTCTTTTCTTTTAATAAGTTTAATGCTTCGTCGTATGTAATCCTTGGAAAAGATTTTTTTATTGTTGGTTCTAATTTTTTTTGATCCCTATTTAAAATTTTTAATTCTTCTTTATTTTCTTTTAAAACTTGTTGAATAATTTCTTTGAGCAATTCTTCCCCATAATCTTGAATATCCTTAAATGTTGTCCATGCTGCTTCCATTTCAGCATGCCAATATTCTGTTAAATGTCTTGAAGTAGAAGATTTTTCTGCCCTAAAACTAGGAGAGATAGTATAAATCTTTTCTAAAGCAAAAATTTCTGGTTCGGCATATAACTGCCATGTTTGCGCAAGATATGTTTTTTTATCAAAATATTTTACTTCAAACAATGTACTTCCACCCTCACATTGAACTGCTTGAAATAATGGACTATGATATTCATAAAATCCTTTTTTTCTAAAATAATTATGTATTGCTCCAAAAACAGTAGATCTAATTTTCATTATTGCAATCATTTTTCTACTTCTTAACCATAAATGTCTTCTATCTAATAATAATTCTTCATTCAATTCTTTAGTGATTGGATATGGTTCAGAATAACCTATAACCTTAATTTTTTTCACTTCAATCTCATATCCATTTGGAGACCTATCATCTTTTTTTATTTCCCCACTCAATTCTATTGAACTTTCAACAAGAATTTTCTGCAATGCCCCCCATTCTTCTTTAGAAACATTTTGTTCTTTTACTACACATTGAATAATCTCCGAAGAGTCTCTAAGGGTAATGAAATGTTTATCTTTCATTTTTGCTTCTCTATGTGCCCAGCCCCTTAAATTTACAATTCCTTTTCCTAAATTAATTGCTTCTTTAATAGAAATAAATTTACCAAATTCAATTTTTTTATTTTCTTGGACTATTTTTTTTGTTTCTGTTTTTTTCATCTTTTTTTATTCAACTCTTATAATTATAACCTTTTTTGAAATTTAAAAATCTTTATATTACTTAATTAATCAAAAATAAAAAATCTAATCAAAAAAGATAAATAAAATAAGAATTATTTTTGTTTAATCATTTGTAACAACTAAAACTCGATTAGACTTAGTATACTTTCTCTTATTTCTTTCATTAACATAATGAACTATTGATTCTGGAAGAACAACTGTTCCAACCGGTCTAATCTTTGAGTAGATAACATAAGAAACAATAATCTCTTCTCCTGGAAGAATTGTACCAAAATGCCAGGTTAGTCTATTATTTTCTATTTTATCTGGTTTTGCGGCACCAAATTTTTCATATAATGTAGTCATGCCAGGTATTCCATCAATTAAATTAACTTCTTTAACTTCTTGAGAAATGTTTTTTACAAATAATATAACTTTAACTGCAAATTCTCCGCCTTTTGTTTGCATTTTAATTGCTTTCTTTCTAACAATCACTCTTGGTCTTCTGACAATAATTAATCCAATTGCACAAATAATTAATAATACCAATATCAAAATTGGAATAGTATAATCTACTCTTGCTTCTACTACTAAAGATTCTCCGGGCATTAATTCTTTTTGCCAAATTTGTTTAATAAAAAAGGAAGTATCTTCTTCAGACGTTGGGGCGTAATTATAAGATGTAAATCCTCTTTCAAATCTATTTTTATTTATTTCAACAGTAGCTAATTTAACAGTATTCCCTTCATTTGTTTTAGTATAAATGTAGGTAAATCCAAAAAAGCTTCTTTTAACTGATTGAGAAGAAGTTAAACTTGATACCTCAGTTATTGTTGCTTCAACTTCAACTGTGTAGTTATATTCGTTATTTAATTCAAAAGTTAAAGTAATAGGATATTTTCCGGCTACTACCTTTTGTAATTTTTCTCCTACCGACAAAGTATATGTATTTGTGGAATATATTGGAAGTTCAATTTTTTCGCTTCCAGAATAGATTTGAGAATTGATATATACTGTTGCATTTCCGAAATTTATTTTTTCTGGGACCGTAATTTCTAAATTAATTGTCTTATCTTCTCTTGAAATTTCTTGTATTTTTGGGATTATTAAA
>CAYUCT010000020.1:6671-9231 GCA_964443565.1 Candidatus Woesearchaeota archaeon | reverse complement strand
CTTTCTTCTTTTTCTTGATTTCTTTCTTCTTTTTCTTGATTTCTTTCTTCTTTTTCTTGATTTCTTTCTTCTTTTTGTTTTTTATCCTCATCAATTAACAATTCAATATTCATAACTCCTGATTTTTTGATTTCTTTAGCTCCGCAAACTCCTTTTAGATCATTCAGAACATCAGATAATAAAAAATATTGTTCTGAATTTAAAGATAAATTTATAGGAGTTTTCATTGATTTTTGAGCACGACTTTTTTCTTGTCTAACTTTAGTTAAAATTTCACAAAAAGTATCAAGAATTTTTTCTTTCTTTTTATCATTACTAAAAATTGAATATGCCGGCCATTTAGTTAAATGAATTGAGTTTATTTTATTCTTATTATTCTTACTATTCTTATTACTTTCATTATTTTTATCAAAATAATATTTTTGATAAATCTCTTCGGTAATATAGGGCATGATAGGGGCGAAAGATTGAATTATTTCAAATAAAATATTATAAAGAACATATTTTGCAGAATATTTTTTTTCTTCTGAAATTTTATCATTGTATAACCTATCCTTTACAATTTCTAAATAATTATCGCAGAAAGTTTGCCAAAAAAATTGTTCTATCTCAGATTTAGCCCTATTGTATTCATAATTATTAAAATTTTTAATGATACTTTTTTTAATTTTATTCCATTTAGATAATAATGCTTTATCAATAATTTCAAATTTTTTAGGTTTTTTATTTTTTAATAAATTAATTTTGTCTTCTTCTTTAATAAATGAAAATACAAAATTACTAGCATTCCAAATTTTATTTATTATCTTCTTTCCAGATAATAATTCTTTTTCAGAATAATCTAAATCTTCCCCTAATTTACTTGATGCAGCCCAATATCTTAAAGAATCTGCATTAAATTTATTTAAAACATCTCTTGGGTCAATTACATTTCCTTCAGATTTAGACATTTTTTTCCCGGATAATGTAACAAATCCTGAAATCATTACATTTTCCCAAGGAATCTTTTTTTCATGCAATAATGACTTAACAATCGTATTGAATGCCCAAAAAGTAATAATATCATGTGCTTGGGGTCTTAAATTATAAGGAAATATTTTTCTTTTTGCATTTTTCAATCTGGATGAGATACTATCAATCCCAATTTGGGGGGTTAATGAAGAAGTTGCCCATGTATCTAAAACATCTTTTTCTGGAATAAATTTTTCACAATTACAATAAGGACATTTTTTAATTAATGGTTTATCTGAAATTGGGTCTACAGGAAGTTGTTTTTCTTCTGCTAAAATTTCGTGCCCGCAATCAGAACAATACCATAACGGAAATGGAACTCCAAAAAATCTTTGTCTTGAAATACACCAATCCCATTGTAATCCCTTTATCCAATTTTCATATCTTGTTCTCATAAACTCCGGATGCCATTTTATTTTTCTTCCTTGTTTGATTAATTTATCTCTTAAATCAAGATATTTTACAAACCATTGCTTACTAACAATAAATTCTACTTCTACTCCACATCTTTCATGAACATTTACCGGATGCTTTAATGGTTCTTGCTTAATTAGTAAAAATTCTTTTTTCAAATCTTCAATAATATTTTTTCTTGCTTCTTTAATTTTCATTCCATTATATTTTCCGGCATTGGAGCTCATTTTTCCGTCAGCATTAATTGACATTTTAATTGGAAGATTATATGCTTTCTGCCATTCTATGTCTGTTTGATCTCCAAATGTACAACACATTACAATTCCGGTTCCTTTTTCAATTGATGCTCTTTCATCGGCCATTATTGGAACTTCAAAATTAAATAATGGAACTTTTGCTTTTTTTCCAAAATATTGTTTATATCTTTCATCTTTTGGATTTGCAAATAAAGCAACACAACTAGACAATAATTCTGGACGAGTTGTAGCGATAATTAAATTTTCATCTTCTTGATTTTCATTTTTGCATTTAAAGATGATATGATTAAAATGAGAATCTATTTCTTTATCTTTTAATTCTACTTGAGCAATTGCAGTTTGACATTCTGGACACCACATAGTTGGAGATTCTTTTCTATATGCTCTACCTTTCTTATAAATATCAATAAATGATTTTTGAGATAATTTTCTAGAACGATCATCAATTGTAGAATATGAAATTGAAAAATCAGAAGATATTCCAATATCTTTCCAATCTTGAATAAAATCAGGAAGAATTTCTAAAAGAGTTTTATTACATAAATCTATAAAATTCTCTCTTTTCATTTCTTTTCCACGAACCCCATTTATTCTTTCTATTAATCTTTCTGTTGCTAATCCATTATTGTCTGTTCCAAATGGATAAAATACATTAAATCCCTGCATTCGTTTATAACGAGCAATGAAATCCATTTGGGAATATGAAAACGCGTGCCCGATATGCATTTTTCCAGAAACTGTTGGAGGGGGAGAATCTATTGAGAATATTTTTCTTTTTGATTTAACATCAAAAGAATAAACCTTTTCTTTTTCCCAATATTCTCTCCATTTCTTTTCTGATTCTTTTGAATCATAAGATTGACTATTCTCTACTTTTT
>CAYUCT010000020.1:4033-6571 GCA_964443565.1 Candidatus Woesearchaeota archaeon | reverse complement strand
CTCCATTTCTTTTCTGATTCTTTTGAATCATAAGATTGACTATTCTCTACTTTTTCTAAATTATTTCCTTTTTCTAATTTCTCTTCTCTTTCTAATTTCTCTACTTTTTTTAATTTCTCTTCTCTTTCTAATTTCTCTTCTCTTTCTAGTTTTTCTACTTTTTTTTCTACTATCTTTTCAACCATATGATATAATCTTAAATTCTATATTTAAATTTAACCTTAGTTAGAATAGAAGTATTTTTAAATACTAAATTATAGTATTTAATTATAGTAATTATAGTTTTTATGTTTTTAATAAAAAATGTATAAAAAAGAAGGTAGTAAAAAAAATCAAACAGCAAGTAGAAGATATAATATTAATACATATCATCCAAATCGGTTAGAATTTGAAAGAAATACTAGAACCATCACACTCCTATTTGCTTTATTTACTACAATTATAATATTATTCTTATATGCTTATTCCCCTTCAGAAAATAATTCTAATGGTCTTTCTGGGAATGCCATATTATATTCTACACTTTCAAAAACAACATATAACGCAGGAGACGAGATAGATGGAACGGTTTCATTGCAAATGCAAACAGGGGATAGAATTCCAGGAAGCACAACAATAAAAATTGGAATTACTTCAGAAGAACAAATAGAATGCCAAACAAAATATTTATGCCGAGATGGAACAACTGTAGATTGGCATTCTTATAATTCAACATCAGAAGAATGCACAATTAATGAAGAAGATCCAGAAACAAGTTGTATTCGTGCTGTAAAAGAAAAATCTCAGATAATAAAAAATCCTGGATTTGAAGCAGATGATATTGATTCTACTTCTATTTCAAATTGGGTTGAAGTTCGAACAAATACTTCTTATGATTATCCAATGATTGATATTTTAGAATTAGAAAATGAAGATGAAGAAATAATCTACTCTTCAAAAGTAATTGTATTAAGCACATTGGAACCAACAGATTATGCCCAAACAGGAGACGGAAAATTAATTTCTGGAATTTATCAAACATTTACTGCATTTAATATTTCTATTTTAAATTCAACAGAATATTTCTGTGAGGGAATTTGTCCTGCAAATTCTGCGAAATGGAGCGATGAAGAAAATTCAAGTTTAAACTCAACAGATGCTTCATCATGGAAGGTTTCAATCGAGAATACTACAAGAAAATGTGAATGCAAATGTAATGATGGATATAGATATAATGGAACAAATTGTATTAAAGAATATGTAATCTCTGCGATTGTTTCGAATGAATACTGCTCAAGTGATGGTTGTAAACCCGGAGAGAATATCTCAATAGAATTAGAATTTAATAGTACATGGATTAATCCTAATCCAACAAACAAAACATATATTCAGGTTGATGCAAGTTCAAATGATTCTCAATGTTTAATTTCACATAAAGATACCCACCCCAGAAATATTACCGGGATGAATATTACTTGTACATCTACCGTTTGCAAACAAAATTGGACAATTCCTGCTCCTATTCCATCCGGATGTTATAATAAAGAGTTTAGAACATCTGCAATTGCCTTGGCAGATAATACTATATTTACTTCTCAATATATTATTCAAGGAAGCATAAAACCAACTTCCGGAAATACTTTTGGAAACTTTACTATAATAACATGTATTCTCAATTGTACCAACAAAAATTGTGGAAATGATGGTTGTGGTGGAATTTGTGGAAGTTGTAAGGGAGGAGAAACGTGCCAAGACGGAGTTTGTAATCCTCTAGAGGAAGGCAATGTTGATGAATATAAATGTATTGGTTTTTGTCCAACAAATTCTGTGAAATGGGACAATGAAGAAAATTCAAATTTAAACTCAACAGATGCCACCACTTGGATAATTTCAACCAATAATACTTCAAGAAAATGTGAATGCAAATGTAGTCAATATTATTATAATAATAAGGGAGTATGTGAAAATATTTCAGAAATTTGTAAAATTTCTAGATTTGAATTTGAAAATTATTGCGGAACAGATGGATGTGAAAATGGGGAAAAAGTTGGATTATTCTTCTACGTTAAAAATGCTAGTTTGTGCTTAGATAAAGGTAATCTAAACCTTTTTTGGGTAAGTATTAGCAATCAAACATACAATTGTAGTATAAATATTATAAACGACACACTAATATCTTTATACCCAAACATCAAAACAAATATTCTTATGGCTAATTGGACGGTTAATAGTCAATGTTATGGGCAAATTGTTAATTCTTCTACAGAAAGAATTTATAATTCTTCTACAGAAATTATTTCAAAATTAAATTGGAAAAATAAAACAATTAATTTTAATTGTGTGAACAATCCAGACAATTGTGATGTTTTATCAGAAAATTGCAAAAATATATTTAGAGATACAGACCCCTGTTTAGAAATAATAAATAATAGAGATATAACAACCACTGACGTTATAAAAGATTTTATTACCGGAAACAGTATTATTAGTTCAATAACTTATGATGATTCATTACAATATGATTTCCTTTATTCAAATGAATCAAGTTATAGTTCAGAT
>CAYUCT010000020.1:0-3933 GCA_964443565.1 Candidatus Woesearchaeota archaeon | reverse complement strand
TGATTCATTACAATATGATTTCCTTTATTCAAATGAATCAAGTTATAGTTCAGATTATTCTGATGATGCATGTGCCTTTGAAGTTGTTATTTATGGAAATAATTCAGTTAATGTAACAAAGAGATTACATTACTATTACAAATTAGGAACCACAACACAATGTTCTGCTCCAAATAATAGCACAAATGATACATACATTTCAATCTCAACAGGTATTTCATCTTTAACATTAAATGAAATTGAAAAAAATCTTTACAATGATTGGACAAGATCATTTGGATTGGATAAAATTTGGAAAATTCAATTAAATTCAATTGGATATTATAATTATAGCACAAACAAACTTTATGGCCAAGAAATATTCTTAGATAATGTTAGATTATTTAAAGGACAAACAGAACCCTCAACAAATTGTACTGAACGTGGAAAAAAATGTTGTGCAAGCGGATTTGGAAATGGGAATTATTATGGTGAACAATTATCTTGTAATAAAGAAGGAGAATCTTGTTATGACTCTTGTTTTGAACAAAAAACATATACTTTAGAAGAATTTATAGAGGATAGCAATAATGATGATAAATACAATAAAACCGAAGGAGATTGTCAGTTTGTAGATTCCGACGGGGAAATTATTAAATTTAAAGATTATATTGATAATTCAATTTATCCGGATTTAGCATATTGTTATGATGGTGAGAGTGATACCAATGTTGGTGCAGGATACACTGCATGTATTGATGACTCAGAAGATTCATGCGGAAGAGAGGATGATTGTGATTGTGAAGATTGGGACAATGTTTATACCCTTGATTTAGAAGATACTGAATTAGAAGTTCCAGATACAAATGGAACTTACAAACTTAAAGTTATAATGGACTTCGGATTTACTAATTCCTCTGAAGAATATGAAAGTTTAATACTTTCAGAAATGGAAGGCAATATTATTGTTGGCTCAGGAACATCAAATTATTCTTGTTTAGATTCAAGTTATTCAAATTTCACTTATGGTGATTGGAGCGACTGTATTGATAATTATAAAACCAGAATAAAAACCGGTTATTATATTGGAACATATTCTTGTCCTTCTATAAAAAATTTCACAGAAACAGAACAATGTGTTTATTCTTCTGAACCAGAATCATCGATTTGCACAGAATATGACTGGCAATGTGATTCTTGGGGGGAATGTTTCAATGGATATCAATCAAGAAATTGTGATTTAATCAATCAATGTGATACTAATTCTTTTGATTCATATATCCCAGAACAAGATAGAGAATGCTCAGAATCTTCACCAATTAATAACTCATCATTTAATTTAAAATGGATTTTATATGCATTTGGCGCTATTTTACTAGGGATTATAGTATTCTTAATAATCAAATTTGTATCTCCTTCTATAAAAAATCGGGCTATACAAAAAAAAGACAATTCAAATAAGAAAATAGATTCAAAATATCCCGAATTATATAATTATATCAAAGATGCCTTAACTTCTGGAATGCAAACACAAGAAATAAAAAGCAAATTAATCGAAGCAGGATGGCCAAAAGATATTGTTGAAGGAGAAGCCAAAAAGTTTAAATAAAATTCTATTTTTTATTTATACTTAAGGGAATTAATTAAAATGATACAAAAAAAGTATATTATCTCTGCAATTATTTTCTTAATTTTTATTTTATTTATAATTGTGTTAATTCTGCTTAATAAAAATGGGCAGATGAATGAAGATTTAATTGAATGTGTTTCAGATAATGACTGTATAAAAGTAAAAACGACTTGTTGCCCTTGCCAAATGGGGGGAATAGAAAAATGTATTCCTTCACAATTGATTAGAGAATATCAAGAAACTCTTAATGCTTGCCCACCTGAAGGCTCTTTAATGTGTCTTGCAATGTATAATTGTCAGATTTCTAATTGCTTATGCATCAAAGGAAGATGCACTGAAAATTAGATAACAAATTAAATTTCTTTTTTATTAATACTAAAATAATCATAGAATTTATCACTTAAACCAATTTCAATTGTTCTAGAAACTTTTTTTGTTTTTACTAACCCTACCTGAATAAAATGCCTAATATGTTCATAAGATTTATTTCCCCTAATTTTTACAATGGTACTCTGCTTTATTGGTTGTTTATATGCAATAACTGCGAGGGTTTCCTGTTCTGCCTTCGTAAATTCAGAATCTCCTGTAGCAATTTTATTAATCATTGAATGATATTCTTTTTTTACATCCATCTTAAAAAAATCTCCAACTTCGGTTTTTCTATGAATAATAATCAATGCACTCTTCTGTTTTTGATATCGTTCATGTAACCGGATTAACATTTCCTTTAAAGTAATAGGATTGATCCCGGTTGTTCTAACTAAATCTTCTAATGAAAGAAATTTTGCAGATAAAAACATGATTGCTTCTAATTTTTTAATGAGTTCTTCTTCATTTTCATCAAGATTCAATTCTTTTCTAACTCTTATCTCTGTTAATCTTTTAGATAATTCTTCTGAAGAAATTTCTTCATCTTCTTCGGTTAATTCTTCATTGATTTTTTCTTCTCTTTTTTTTAAATTATCTAATGCCTCTAATTTCTCCTCTTTTTCCATATATAAAATAAAATAAGAATTCTTATAAATCTTTTCAATCTTAAAAATTTCAATTAAAAAAATAAAAATTTAACTTCTTTTAGAAATTTTGTCTTTTAATTCTTGAATTAATGTTTCTTCTTTAATTCCAAATTTTGGTTTTTCCCCTTTAATCCTTACTGCAAGAGTTTTATTATCTTCTTCTTTATCTCCAATTACAATAATGTAAGGAATTTTCATTAATTCTGCATTTCTAACTTTATCATTAACTGTTGTGGAATTAAAATCAAAATCTACTCTTATATTCTCATTTTTTAATTTTTCATAAATCCTTTTTGCAGTTTTAATGTTTCTATCGGTAAAAGATAAAACTCTAACTTGAATTGGACTTAACCATAATGGAAGATTTCCATTTGTATGTTCTAATAGCACACCAATAAATCTTTCAATGCTCCCATAAATTGCATTATGCAACATTACCGGACGTTTTTGCTTATTATCTTCGTCGGTATATTCTAATTCAAATCGTTCAGGCATAGCAAAATCTAATTGAATTGTTGCACATTGCCATGTTCTCCCCAAAGAATCTTTAATATGAAAATCAATTTTTGGACCATAAAATGCTCCGTCTCCTTTATTAATTTTAAATGGTTTTTTTGTTTTCTTTAATACCAATTCTAATATGCTTTCTGCTTTATCCCAAATTTCATCTTCGCCAATTCTCTTTTCTGGACGAGTTGATAATTCAATACTATATTCAAAACCAAATTTACTATAAAACAAATGAACCAAATCAATTACCCCCTTTATTTCAGATTCCAATTGTTCTTCTCTGCAAAATATATGCGCATCATCCTGTGTAAATTTAATAACCCTAAATAATCCCCCTAAAACACCAGATAATTCTTGTCTATGAACTACCCCCAATTCTCCAACTCTTAATGGTAATTCACGATATGACTTGGGTTTTGTTTTATACACGAGCATTCCACCCGGACAGTTCATAGGTTTTACTGCCAACTGTTTATTTTCATAACCTGTTAAAAAAATATTATCTTTATATTTCTCCCAATGCCCAGAAATTTGCCATAATCTTTTATCTAAAATTTGGGGGGTAGAAATTTCTTGATATTCTGCTTTTCTATGCTCTTCTCTCCAAAAATTAATTAATTCATTATAAATTACAAGCCCGTTATTATGCCAAAAAACCATTCCCGGAGCAACTTCATTAAAAGAAAATAAATCTAAATTTTGCCCAATAATTCTATGGTCGTTATCCTTTAATTTTGTTGTATCTAATTTTGATTTTGAAATTTGTTTTAATAATTGTTTTGAATCATATTTCTCATC
>CAYUCT010000019.1:0-10618 GCA_964443565.1 Candidatus Woesearchaeota archaeon | reverse complement strand
TTAAAGATAAAACATTAACAACCGCAGATGTTATAATTTATTTAAATGAAAAAGTTAATTCTGATGTAAGTGGGAATGGAGGATGTAAATGGTCTTTGAATGATAAAAGTTATGATGAAATGGAAAATAATTTTACAAATTGTAATGCTTATGAATACAATGGATATTCATGCAGGGCAGAACTTCCATTTGATGGAACAAAAATAATAGACGGGAACAATTATTATTTTAGATGTAAGGATGTAAATGGAAATGCAAATGGTTATTCTTATGTTTATACCCTTTATCCCGGAGAAGGATTAAATATTACTTCAATTAATTTAAAAAATAATTCTCAAATCACTACTTGTTTTAATTCAACTACTAATTCAACTACTTCTTCTGGGCAAATTACCTTGGAAGTAGAAACAGAAAATGGAGACAGTAATGGAATTTCTAGTTGTATGTATAAAGAATTAAATAGTAATAGCCAAGAATTTGTTCCATTTAATATTACAAATTCTGATCATCATACAGCAATTATTTCTGGATTAACAACTAAGAAATATGATTATCAAATTATATGTGTAGATAATTCAGGAAATCAAGCAAAAACAGTAATCTCCTTAAATGTAGATGTTGACAATAGTGCTCCTTCTTTAATTAGATTATATTATAAAAATAATAATCTTGTTTTAATTACAAATAAAGAAGCAATTTGTTATTATAATAAACAGAATACTGGATGTAATTTTGATATTTCAAATCCACTGACAATAAACATCTTAAATATTGGAAAAATTTATTCTTCAAATAATTTAATTCATGAAATTGGTTGGGGTACAAGTAATTATTATATTAAATGTAAGGATTTATGTGGAAATTATGATCAAGATTCTTGCATCGTTGTATCTCCTCAAGAATATTAAGTTTATACTAAAAAAGATTTAAAAACATAAAATATCATACTATCTTATAAAAAAGGTGTAAAATGAAAGTAATTCAAAAAAAAGAAAATAAAAAAAAGAAATATTCTTTTGAAAAAGATAATATTGGAGTTTTTGATTCATTTGCAGAATCATTTAAATTATGGACCAAAAATTTTTCAATTGCTTTACCTTTTATTTTTAATTTCATTTTTACTACTTTAATCTTTATTTTATTTTTATCAATTATTGGAATCATTTTTTTTAAAGAGTATTTGGGTACTGATTTTTTAGCTACTTTAGAAACAGATACCACATTATTAGAAACATTATTTGTTATGCCTAATGTTCTTTATTTTGGAATTTTAATTACCTTCTTTTTATTAATTTTAATTTTTATTGAAGGATTTTTTTCATCTGGAGCGATTGGAATGTCTTGGGATATTATTAAAGATAAAAATAAAAGAATTAATCTAAAGGATATGTTGCCATATGCTAAGAAATTTTGGTTTAAATGTTCTTTATTAAAATTGATTATAGGTTTTTTCTTTATCTTTATATCTCTTATTTTATTATTGCTTTTAAGTTTAATAAGTAATAAAGTAGTTTTAATTTTATTATCTCTTTTAATCATTTTAGGATTAGCAGCACTTTTTATGTTTGTAAGTTTTTCACAAGTTTTTTTGATAATAAATAATAGTTCAATTGTTCAAGCGATAAATAGCAGTATTGCATTTACTAAAAAAAGATATTTTAAGATTATAGGAATTTTTTTAATTTTATTATTGCTTAATTTTACCGGGCAAATAATTCCATATATTGGGTTTTTAATTTTGTTATTAATTATTTCACCTATTCAAGCTATTGTTTTAGTTTTGTATGCTTATAAAAATAGAAGAAATATTTAAAAATTATTGAAAAAATTTTAAAAAAAGATTTAAAAACATAATCAAATATACTTAATTATTGAATAAATAATCTTATTTAAAAAAATAGATTGTTTATAAAAGAGAGGAAAAATGTCAAAAGAAAAAAAAGAAAATAATAAAGAAATAGAAAAGGAAGAAAAGGAAAAGGAAGAAAAAGAAGAAAAAGAAAAGCAAGAAAATGAAAAAGAAAATAAAAAATCTGAAAAAAGTGGATTTATAATAAAAATTATTCCTAATTTTTTTCAAAGAATATTTAATAATATTTTTAAGTATAATAAAAATGTTAAATTAGGATTTTATGGGCCCCCAAATGCTGGTAAAACAACTTTAGCAAATAAACTTGCAAAAGATTGGACAGGAGAAGAGATTGGAACTGTTTCAAGAATTCCTCATGAAACAAGAAATATTCAATTTAAAGAAAAAGTTGAAATTAAATTTGATAATCGAAAAGCAACCTTTAAATTAATTGATACTCCGGGGATAGCAACTAAGATAGATTATGAAGATTTTTTGCATTTTGGATTATCCTCTAAAGAAGCAAAAAAGAGAGCCAAAGAGGCAACAAAAGGGGTTATAGAGTCAATTAAATGGTTAGATGATATGGAAGCAGTTATTATTGTTTTAGATTCTACTGAAAATCCATATAATCAGGTAAATGTTACAATTATTGGCAATTTAGTCGCAAGAAAAATTCCAGTTTTGATTGTGGCAAATAAAATTGATTTGAAAGGGGCAGATATTAAGAAAATAGAATCTGCATTTCCCGAATATGATGTTGTGGGAATAAGTGCAAAAACCGGTAAAAATATGGAAGAATTTTATGAGGCATTATTTAATTTAATAAAAAAAGTATAAATAAGAAGTATAAACAAAAAAGTATAAACTATTCAAATTAATGAGATTAATCAAAAGATTTTTAATATTAAAATAAAATAATTTAAAGCAAAATAATTTAAAATAAAAATAAGGAATATGGCAAATTTAAATTTAACATTACAATTTATTCCATATAGTGAATTAGCTTATTTAACTCAATATAGGAGAGTAAAGAAACTTTTAGATTTAGTTAATGAAAATAAAATCTTGATAATTCAGGGAAAACTTTCCCCTGAAGAAGAAGCAGATTTGATTCAAGAAACAATGAAACAAATAAGAGAAAGTAGAAATTCTAAGAATAAATTTAAAGGAATTGAAATAGCAACAATTTCATCAAAGCCTAAAGAATTAAGTTTATTACAAGATTTAAAAGAAAAATTAGCAAATACTTTTTTTGGTGGTCGAGATGTGATTACCATAATCGGGCCCGCGAGTATTGTAAGTGATATTAAGAAAGATCCGTCAAAAATTGAATTATATTTAAGAAAATAAACTAAATAATTAACTTGATAAACTAGTTCTGATAACTTTAAAAATTTTTAAAATTTAAAATTACATTTAAATTTTTTATTAGTATTTTTTGTTTTTTAACCAATCATTAACAATCTTTAAGCATTTTTTTTGATTATTCCATGTTAATAATTTATAAGCCTCTTTGAAAGAAACCCAAATTCCTTTAGTATGTTCGAGATGGTCAAGGGAGAATTTATTTTTTTGTTTATTTGTTTTTGCCGCAAAAAGAGTATATGTTTGACCAATAAGTCCAGGTCTATCTTTTAATGGTTTTTTATAATAATATCTGCCTGTTTCTTTAAACTGTTTTAAAGAGAGAATCTTTAATCCGGTTTCTTCTATTGCTTCACGTTTAGCTGCTTGTTTTTTTGTTTCAAGGTGTTCAATTTTTCCTTTTGTAAATTCCCAACCTTTCCAATGTTTTTTTCTTTTTAAAAGTGCATATTTTATTTTGTCTTTTGAATCTATAGAATAAATAACAACAAAAACGGCTTTTCTAAATTTTCCTTCTTTCATTTTTCTTTATCTTTATTCAATAATTGAAATGTTGATGCAATGTCTATGATATATTTTCCTTCAGAAAGTTTGTAGACAATTGGTTTTCTTTTAAATAAACTTACTAAATCAATTTCAAATTTTCCTGGCCCTTTTACACGAACTGATTCAAAATCTAAAATTATTGGAGAATTATCTCCTTCGTCTTTCCCAATAACATCTTCTATATCTTTTACAATTTCTTCTCTGTCTTGTCTGGTTAATTGTTCTGCTTCTTGTCTTAATTTTAAATCTTCTTCTTTAAAGAAAAAGAAAAAGTGACTACCACAACTACTGCAGCCTTTTAATATCTCTTCAGAGGTATTTTCATAAATTTTTCCGCATTTAACACATTGGTGTGGCATGTTTTAAAAAAATAAGTTTATTTTATAAATATTTGCTAACATTTTTTTATTTTTATACAGGGGATAAGGCAAAAATAATAAAATTAACAGGATTAACCCATGTAATCTAATCTTCTTTGATCTTTTTGGACTTTTGCTTCTGCTACTTTTGTTAAAAATCCCTTAATTTTATCTTCAAATTCTTTTGCTTTCTCTATTAAAGGTTTATAATCAATTTTTAAACCAAGATAACTGTCTAATGCTAAGATAATTTTGCTTGCCGCTTTATTATCTGGAAAGTTTGAATTGGCTTCTACAAAAAAAGAAGTAAATGGTGTGTCTTTTACTTTTGTTAATAATGCTCCTGTAACTCCCAAAATAACTCCCTCATTTAATTCTTTTATATCTTTTAATTTGCTTTTTTTATTGGTATAATAGAATACTTGCGGGTCATTTAAATTAATATTCTGTGGGTTCATCGTATTTACCCCTTCTAGTCCAATTATCTCTTTAGCTTTTGTTTCTTTTGCTAATTTAAGAATACTCTCTGCTATTTCCCATTCTAATCCTTCTATGGGGGTAATTGCTTGGACAATAACAATATTTGTTTTTTTATCATAAAATATTTCTAAAGGATGAATAACTTTAGAATCATGTATTGCTATAATCGGAGAAATTTTTTCACTGTTTATTCTTCCGATGGGTTTAGCATCAAGGGATTTTATTAAATACTCTGTAACAATTGTGCTTACAAACCCAAATCCCGGAAATCCTTCGATTATTGTTGGTTTTAATGGTTTCTCATCAAGTTCTAATTTCATTTTTACCTCTTTTTAATATAATTCTAATATTCAAAGTTTGTTAAGATTTATAAATATTCTTACCCTTCATAAAAGATAATGGTTTTAAATAATTTGGATTATAAAAGACAGGTAAAAAAAGGAATTTTAGATATTTTAAAATCTCAAAAAATAGACCTTTATAAAAATATAAATGATTTTTCTTTAGAAAAACCAAAAAATGAAGAATTTGGAGATTATGCTTTCCCTTGTTTTGAATTATCTAGAATACTTAAAAAAAATCCAAATGTAATTGCCGAAGAAATTGCGCAAAAATTGATTATTAAAAAATTAAAAGGAATTTCTAAAATAATTGCTGTTGGTCCATATATTAATTTTAAATTAGATAATCAGAATTTTTCTAAGATTATATTAAAACAAATTTTATCTGAAAAAGAAAACTTTGGAAGATCTTTCGAAAAAAATAAAAAAACTGTGGTAATTGATATGTCTTCTCCAAATATTGCAAAACCATTCGGAATTGGACATTTGAGGTCTACAATTATTGGAAATTCCATTTCTAGAATTTTAGAATTTAAAAATTATAAAAGTATTAAACTAAACTATTTGGGTGATTGGGGTACACAATTTGGTAAACTAATTGTCGGGTATAAACATTTTGGGGATAAAAATAAATTAAAAAAAGATCCAATAAATTATTTGTTAGAACTTTATATTAGATCTAATGATGAAAAATATGAAGCAGAATCTCGAGATTGGTTTAAAAAATTAGAGGAAGGAGATAAAGAAACATTAAAACTATGGAAAAAGTTTAGAGCATTAAGTATTAAAGAATTTAAAAAAATTTATGATCTGATTGGAATTGAATTTGATGTTATTTCTGGAGAATCAGAATATAATAATAAAATGAACGCAACCATAAAATATCTAAAAGAAAAAAATCTTTTAGAAAAAAATCAGGGGGCAATGGTTGTTAATTTAGAAAAATATAATCTTGGTGTTTCCTTAATTCAAAAATCAGACGGGGCTACACTTTATGCAACAAGAGATATTACTGCGGCAATAGACCGAGTGAAAAAATATCACGCAGACAGATTAATTTATGAAGTTGGAAGTGAGCAAAAACTTCATTTTAATCAATTTTTTAAAATTTTAGAATTAATGGGTTTTAAATGGGCAAAAGATTGTATTCATATTTCTCATGGACTTTATTTAGATAGCGATGGTAAAAAATTTTCAACAAGAAAAGGAAAAACTGTATTTATGAGGGATATTTTAAATGAAACAATTGAGATTGCTAAAAAAGAAATTAAAATTAGGCATCATCTTTCTGAAAAAGAAGTTCAAAGAAGAGCAGAGATTATCGCGAGGGCAGCAATATTTTTTGGGGATTTAAAAAATTATAGGGAAAATAATATGGTTTTTGATATAGACAAATTTTTATCTTTTGAAGGAGATACCGGGCCATATTTATTATATACTTATGCAAGAGCGAATAGTATATTAAATAAATTGGGAAAAAAATTAATTGTTAAAAAAATAGATTTTTTAAGTCCATTAGAAGAAAAAGAAATTAGTTTAATTAAAAAATTGAATAGTTTTCAAGAGATTATTGATAAAGCAGAAAAAGATTATGATCCTAGTGCTATTGCAATGTATTGTTTGGATATTTCTCATCTTTTTAATGAATTTTATCACCTTTATCCAATTTTAAATGCAGAAGATAAAATTAAAGAAAAAAGAATATTCATTGTTCAAGCATTTTCCTATGTTTTAAAAAATGCGCTTTATTTATTGGGGATAGAAACACTAGAAGAAATGTAAAATACTTCATTAATAAATTATGTTCTTATCAATGTTCTTACTATTTCTCCTTTGCCATTGAGTTGGTATGGTTTTGAATATTGGTGGTCTAAATGTTTATTTTGTAGATATTGAGATAGTTTTGTGGGGGGTAAGATAATTCTAATGTTATATTGGGAGTATAATTCGTTTTTTTCAAAGTTTTTTTCTATAAATTCAAGTATTCTTTCATGCCCAAAAATAATTTCTTTATCTTGCTCTTTTTTTATTTCTATCTTGGCATTTTCAATATAATGTATCAAATAACTTGGTGTTTTAGGATAATCTTTATTTGAATTTGCAATAAACGCAAAACTTATTCTTTCATAATCATCTAATGCTTTTATCTTTTTTATTCTTTGATGAATCTCTGAATTTTCTTTTATTAATACATGCCCAAATGGAAATTCTTTAGATGATCCAACAATAGTATCTAAATCTTTTTTATCTAAATTGTAAGAATATTCTATTCTGTTTAAGCTTTCAGGATAGGGTATTTTGTTTGGAAAATTTGTTAACATAATAAAATAATTGGTTTTTAGTTTATAATCTTTTATGTGTTAAAATAGATACAAATCTAAAAAATTAGATAAATTAATAAATTAGATGTTTATTCTTAATTATTTAATAAAAATGACTAAAAAAATAGTTTATTTAGAAAGTTACGGGTGTTCTGCCAATCAGAATAATGCCGAAATTATGTCTGGAATTTTAGAAAATAATGGAATTATGGTGATTCGAAGCAGAATTCCAAGATTAACTCCGGATATTGTAATAATTAATACTTGTATTGTTAAAGAACCAACAGAACAAAGGATGATATTTAGAATAAAAGAACTTTTAAAATATTTCAATAAGATTGTAATTGTTGGGTGTTTTGTGGATTATGATTCTAAAAAAATTTTGGATTCAATTAAAAAAATAAATCCGCAAGCAAATTTTGCTTTGATAAGCGTTAAAAAAATAACACAAATTAAAGAAGCAATTAATGCATTGATAAAAGAAAAAGATATTATCCTTGTTGATAAGGAAAATAAATTTTTTAAAAGAAAAATAGATAAAAGAGAAATAAAATTAAATTATCCTAAAGAAAATATAAATCGGATTATTGGAATAACCCAAATAAGTGAAGGATGTATTGGGAATTGTGCTTATTGCGCAGTTAAATTGGCTAAAGGGGATCTTTATTCTTATCCTCTAGAGGAAATTATTGAGAATATACAATTAGACCTTAAAAAAGGTTCAAAAGAAATTTGGTTAACTAGTCAAGATAACGCAATTTATGGATTGGATACTCCAAATAAGGAATATCAATTACCCTCGTTGTTATCACAAGTTTTAAAATTAAAAAATAGATTCTATTTAAGATTGGGAATGATGAACCCTTCTTCTCTTAAAAATATTTTAGAAGAAGTTTTAAAATTTTATAAGGATAAAAAAATGTTTAAATTTATTCATATCCCTATTCAATCTGGGAGCAATAAAATTTTAAAAGTGATGCATCGTCCTTATACTTCTTTAGATTTTATTAAAATTGTTGATAAGATAAGAAAGAATTTTCCTGAAATGACTATTAGTACAGATATTATTGTTGGTTTTCCTGGAGAAACAGATAAGGACTTTCAAGAAACATTGAATTTAATTAATGTGACTCGTCCAAATATTGTTAATGTTTCTAGATTTTGGGCTATGAAAGGAACAGAAGCATTTAAACTTCAGGAAAAAAATTCGGTTAGTATTGAAGTTGTTTCAAAGAGAATTAAAAAATTAAAAGAAATTTGTGATCAAATTGCATTAGAAAATAATAAACCCTATATGGGTAAAGAAATTGAAGTTTTGATTGATGAAAAAAGTAAAAGGGGTAATTTAATTGGAAGAACCGAAAATTATAAACAAGTTTTGCTTCCATTAAGTGAAAGAAAAATAAAAATTGGGGATAAAATAAAAGTTAAAATTGTAAATGTTGCAAAAGGAGATTTGAAAGGAGTAGTGATTTAATTTTTTAATTAAACCTTACGTTATCTTAAATTATAAAAAAAGAAAAAGAAAAAAATAAATTTTTTCTCATTTTTGATTAGCAAAAATATTAATTTATGTTAAACTATCAAGTTATTTAACATTAACTTTGTTTAAAGGGGTCATGTTACTCCAACTTTCTTCAAACATTTGGTACATTGCTTGTGTAAACATTGCGCTATTTGCCCAGATTCCTACATCATAACTTGGATGAACATCTTCATCGTCTAAAACCATGAAAATCATATCTTTCCCATCGCATAATGCAAATCTTGCCTTGAATTTGCCAGATCTAACTTCTGCAAATTTTGAAAGTTCTTTTGCTACGGCTATATTTTTAGAATTTATTGGCGCAGCAACTCTAACATTTATCCCTCTTTTTTTTGCTTTTTCAAAACTCTCTTTAAGATTTTCAAATTTTTGATTTAAACCTTGAGAAGTTGTAACAATTGTAACATTCTTCTCGGCATTTCTTAACATCATATCAATATGATTGTAGATGTTTGTTCTGCCTTTTAATGAACCACTTAAATCAGTAGGTTCAATGTATTTAACCCCATTATCATACAAGCTGGTTAATTCTTCAATAACCTCTGAATTTTTTACCTCTTCAAGTCTTTTGTTTGTTTCTTGTGCTTCTTTTAATGTATTCTTTTTTACCCTCTCAATAACTTCTAAAGGTTTAAGTGCTACAAATTTTATAGGTTTTCCTAATTTTAATACCACAAAACCTTTTTTTTCAAGGCTTTCAAGAATGTCATATGTTCTAGATCTTGGAACATCCCCTATGCTACTAAGTTCTCCTGCTGTAGAAACACCACGAGATAAAAGAGCTGCCCAAACTTTGACTTCATATTGGTTTAAACCAAATATTTTTCTTAATCTTCCTAAAAATTCTTCTTTAAGGATCATTTTGTGTTTGATTACTATTTTTAGAATTTATTACAATTCTGCCGTAGTAAATTAATGTAATCAATAATTAGTAGTATTTAAATCTTTTTGTAGAAGAAGAATTTTAATGAGAATTTAATATTATGCTAGAAAAAGAAAACTACAATCCCGCAGAAATTTACAATTTCTGTGCGCCAAAAACGTTTTCGTTTTTGAGCGTTCAGATTGTAGATAAATTTTCTTTTTCGGCATCACAAAAACTCATGCTTTAGCAAACTCCACTTTTTAAGGTGAAGTGGCATGAGTTTTTTATGATTTTAGGATATTAAATAATATTTCAAATTTTTTTCCTTTAATTTCTTTTACAGAATTTATTTTAAATTCTTTTCTCTTTTTATCGTCTATATCTAGGATATTTAAAATTGAAAATAATTTAGTATTTACCTTTTCTTTTAATTCTTCTGAATTATTATTTATTCCATTAATCAAATCTTTTGGAACACCAAGAATTAAATCAATTTTATCTTCTTTTATTAAAGAATTATTTTTTCTTTCGGATTGTATTGCTCTTGTTAATTCTCTTGTAAATCCTTCTGCTTCTAATTCAGGAGTTAATTGGGTATTTAGTGTAATAATTATTTCTTTCAAATCTTTTTCTTCTTTTATCTTAATTGTTTTAATGTTTAATTGTTTTGAGATTAATTTGATTATTTTATCTTTAATTTTTTTATTTGTTTTTATTTCTGCAGAAGCCAATGGCCATTTTAGTCCTATTTGCGCCTTGTCTCTTTCTGCTAATCCTTTTTCTATAATTTCAAAAGCATAATCAAATTCATTTTCTAATTCTTTATCTATTTCTTTTTCATTACCTTTTGGCCATTCTGTTAAAAATATAGATTCTTCTTCAACTTCCTTCTTTTCTTTTAATTCTTGCCAAATACTTTCAGTAATAAATGGAATTATCGGAG
>CAYUCT010000018.1:0-10717 GCA_964443565.1 Candidatus Woesearchaeota archaeon | reverse complement strand
TAATTTAAAACATCTTCAAATGAAATCATTTCTGGTTGAATACTAACCACATTCCCGGATGCAAGAGATTTTTTCTTTGAAAATGTTAAATTTTGAATAAGTCTTGGGGCACCGAATAATAAACAATCATAATCCTGACTAGCAACAGCATAAATCTCCGGGTCATTTCTAGCCATAAAAGAAGCTTGTGCTTCCCCTTCTTCAGCAGCATTAACCACTGGAACACCTAATGCTCTTAAAAGCTCCTTACTTTCAATTAACATTTCTTCAGTTAATCTAGAAGTTTGCCTAGAATACTTAAACATCTCTCCTTCATTTCCTTCGATCTTCGCTGCATCATATTTTTTCATTGCTTCTTCTTTTCTTTTTTCTCTTAATTCTATTGTTCTTTTTTTTAATTCGCTTTTTTCTCCATCAAAAACATAAATTAATTTTACCCCCCTAGAAAGAAGATTTGTTGTTCTATAAAATAATCCTGAAAGATGACTGGTAACTCTCCCTTTTGAATCCATAAGTGGAGTTCCATCTAATTGTCGAATATTTGAAAGAAATTGATAAATTGCATTAAATCCATCTACTACTATTGTCTTTCCTTTTAATGAATCAATTGTAATTTCTTTCTTAGGAACAATTTCTCCAATTTGTAAACCCATGAATTATGGAGGAATTTGAAATTTAAATAATTTTTCAATTTGAAAAATTGGTTTTTTATCACTTTGATTTTACTAAAGCTTAAAAAGTTTAATTTATTATTTTAATTATGACTAAAGAAATAACCAAAAGAAGATTTACTGATTCCATTGAAACAAATTTTATTCCCATAGATTACAGTTATTTTGATTGGCAAGAAGAAAATTATGTTAAGATAATTGGAAGAAATTCTCAAGGAGATAAAATTTGTATTATTGATAAGTTTGAACCATATTTTTGGGCAATATTCAAAAAAGAAACTTCTGAAAAAAGAATAAAAGAGATACAAGAGGATATTGAAAAAATTAAAATAGATTCTCCAAATAGAACAACACAAATAAAAAAAACAGAAATTTGTGATAAACATTTTTTGGGTAAAAAAGTTAAGGCAATAAAAATTTTTATAACCAATTATAAAGACGCCCATTCGGTTGCGAGTAAAATAGATTTTTCAGAAATAGAAACAAGAAGAGAATATGATATCCCTTTAATAACAAGATATATCATTGACAAAAAATTATCTCCCCTTCATCAATACAAAATAATTGGGAGAAATGTCGATCTTGATTTTGAATTTGGTTCTCTTGCAAGATACTTAGATGTAAATTCTTGTTTATTTGTTCAAAAGATTTTACCAATTAAAGATGGAGAAGAACTTTCTCCAAAAATTGCGGCTTATGATATTGAAGCAGATGAATTAGAAATTGGGAAAGGAGAAATTACAATGATTTCATTAGTTTCTAAAAATTTTAAAAAAGTATTAACTTGGAAAAAAACTCCTTCAAAACAAGATTATGTTGAATTATGCAAAAATGAAGGAGACATGTTAAAAAAATTTGTGGGTTATGTTAAAAAATTAAATCCCGATATTCTTGCAGGTTATTTTTCAGATGGTTTTGATCTTCCATATCTTAAAGAGAGAGCATCTAAAAATAATATAAGACTTTCATTAGGTTTAGATGAAAGCCAACCAACATTCATAAGGGGAAGAGTTACATCTGGAAAAATTTTTGGGATAGTCCATATAGATTTATTTAAGTTTATTGAAACAGTTTATTCACAATATTTACAATCTGAAACATTGGGATTAAATGAGGTAGCCTTAGAAATTTTAGGGGAAGGCAAAAAAAGTTTTGACAGAACAAAAAAATCTAATAAAATAAAAGAAAGCGAATGGGAAGATTATTTTGAATATAATCTTCAAGATTCTTTATTAACTTATAAATTATCTGAAAAATTTTGGCCAGACATGCAAGAATTCTGCAAAATTATTCAAGAACCATTATTTGAAGTAACAAGAGATTCAATGTCTCAACTTCTTGAAAATTATATTCTTCATCAACTTAATAATTATGATGAAATTGCTGATAAAAGACCAACCCACGAAGAGATTTCTAATCGAATGCATAGAAAAAAAGTAGAAGGGGCATTTGTATTGGAACCAAAAGCAGGACTTTATGAAAATATTGCCATGTTTGATTTTTCAAGTATGCATACAAGTATTATTGTTTCATTTAATATTTCTAAAGCAACATTATTAGAAAAACCAGAAAAAGATTCATACGCTTCTCCAGAAATAGAGTTAAATGGAAAAAAATCTAAGTTTTATTTTTCAAAAGAAATGGGATTTTTACCAAATATGTTTAAAAAATTAGTTGAAAAAAGAAAAGCCTGCAAAAAAGAATATAAAGAAAATCCAGACGCAATCACTAAAGCTAGAAGTAATGCATTTAAATTATTAAGTGCGGCTGTTCATGGATATATTGGATTTTTTGGAGCGAGATATTACTCCTTAGAATCTTCTGCTTCGATTTTAGCGTTTGTAAGACAATTTAATAAAGAGACAATAGAAAAAGTTAAACAAGCAGGACATAATGTTATTTATTCTGATACTGACAGCGTCGCTTTTACAGTTGAAGGAAAAACCAAACCCCAGATTCTAGATTTATTAAAAAAATTAAATTCTGAACTTCCAGGAATGATGGAATTAGAACTAGAAGATTTTTATAAACGGGGAATTTGGGTAACAAGAAGAACCGGAGATTTTGGAGCTAAGAAAAAATATGCTTTAATAGACGAAAAAGGAAAATTAAAGATTAGGGGATTTGAAACTGTAAGAAGAGATTGGTGTAAATTAGCTAGAGACCTACAAAATATTGTTTTACAAAAAATATTAAATGAAGGAAATGAAATTTATGCGTTAGAATATTTAAAAGAGATTATTAAAAATTTAAAAGAAAGAAAAATTAATAAAGAGGATATTTTAATCAGAACCCAATTAAAAAAACCAATTTCCGACTATCTTTCAATAACCCCCCATGTAATCGCCGCTAAAAAGATGGAAGAAAGAGGAATCCCTGTGGATGTAGGCATGTTAATACAGTATTTTATTGCTGAAACAAGAGAAACAACCAAATTAGTTCGAGAGAAAGTTAAACTTCCAGATGAAAAAGGAGAATATAATATTGATTATTATTTAAATCATCAAATAATCCCCGCTATTGAAAATATCTTTGATGTTTTTGGAATACATAAAGAAGATATTTTAGGAAAAAAACAACAAACTCTCGGAGATTTTTAATTATTGCAATTTGTACTTCTTAAGTCCATAAATAAATATTATCAAATTACTGCTCACTAACATTTATTTTTTATCCCTTATTAACATTATTTTCCTTTGCTCCAGCGAATGAACGGAGGTGAATGAGCGTGCATTTAACATTAACGCTTTATAGATGAACGAGTGATAGCGAGTGAATGTTCTTTATTTTATTTGGATATGGATAATTTCCATTAGTTTCAGCCAGAATGAATATCAAATTGATTATCTCTAATCAACATATTTTTATACTCCTTAGATTTAAATTTTATTATGAAAGAAAAAAAGAAAAAATTAGTTCATAAATCAGAAAAAAAATCAAAATTAAGAATTTTGGCTATTGGAGATTTGCATGGAGATTCAAGACAGGCTTCAAAATTGGCTGAAAAAGCATTAAAAGAAAAAGTAGATTTGGTAATTCTTAGTGGGGATATAACTCAGGGCGAATCAAGTTTAGATTATCTCGTTGGACCATTTGCAAAAAGAAAAATTGAAGTTTTATTAATCCCTGGAAATCATGAAACTTTATCTGCTGTAAATTTTTTAGAAAAAGCCTATTCCCCATATGTTAAAAATATTCATGGATTAGGATTAAAGAAAAAAAACGTTGGGATATTTGCCGCGGGGGGTGCAAATATTGGATTATTTCAATGGAATGAAAAAGAAGTCTATGATACCTTAAAAAAAGGTTTTGACAAAATAAAAGATTCTAAAAAGAAAATAATGGTAACCCACGTTCATCCAAGTCATAGTTTAATGGAAAAATTAACTTCTTTCTTTGAAGGCAGTGAAGGAATAGAAAGGGCAATTAAAAAATTTCAACCCGATTTAGCAATTTGCTCACATGTTCATGAAGCAGAAGGAATGGAAGAAAAAATTGGAAAAACAAAATTGATTAATGTTGGAAAAGGTGGGAAAATTATTGAGATTTAAAAGTTGATTTTATAAATTTTATCTCCCCATATAATATTTTCTTTTCTCCGGAGTAAATCTTTCAATAGAATATCTTAACATTGTTCTTGGCATTTTTTTATGATTATTATTTTCTTTAAGAAAACTTTCTTCTATTTCTTGAGAAATCCTCTTTCCTACTTCTCTTAACATCCATCCTACTGCCTTATGTATTAAATCATGGTTATCCTTTAATAAAATTCTTGAAATTTCAAAACATTCTTTATGCTTTCCTTTTTTAATAAAATAGAATGTAGATATAATTGAAATTCTTCTTTCCCAAAGATTTTTTGAGTTTGCAAGTTTTTTTAAAATTTTTATGTCTTTATTTTTTTCAAATAAAAAATTTCCAATAATTTTATCCGCAGAACAATCAACTAAATCCCAATTATTTATTCTATTTAATTTGGCATATTTTAAGTATAAATTAAAAATTTCTTTTTGCTGTTTTTCATCTGAAATTTTAAACTTTTCTACTAAAAGCATTATTCCAATCATCCTATATTCATGGATTTTATGAGATAACAAATATTCAATTTCTCTTAAGGATAAATCAAGGTATTCTTTAGCAAGTTTCTTTTGCTTTGGAACCGTTATTCCTATAAACATATCTCCTTCACCATACTCTCCTCTTTTAGTTTTAAAAAATCTTTGATAAATAATTGCTTTTTCTTTATTTTTCATTGAATTAATCTCTTTAATCAGATTTTTTAATGTCATTTTAAAATTATTTTGTATTTATTTTATTTTAACTCTTTAAATTTTTAATTTTTAATTTTTAACTCTTTGATTCTTTAACTTTTTAACCCTCTAATTCTTTAACCATATATGTGCCATTTAATTTATATCCCATTTTCTTATAATACCCTCTAACACCCACACCAGAAATAACGGCAATTTTTTTTAATTTATTTTGTTTTGCAATTTCTTCTGTTTTTTTCATTAATTGTTTTCCCAAACCTGTATGTTGATATGCCTCTTCTTTTTTTTCTCCTAAATTCAATGCTTGTCCATAAATATGCAATTCTCTAACAATCAATGTTTTTTTATCAATGCCTTTTGTAAATGGCTTATATGGAATTCTTAATCTAATTAAACCAAAAAGAATATCCTCTTTATTTACAAATTCAATAAAATATTCTTTTCCCTTACTTGCAGAATAAAGTGTTTCTTTCAAGAATAATTCTTCTGAAATTTCTTTATGCTCCCTTATTGCAAAACCAATTTCCCTACACCTTATACATTCACATTTTTGATTTCTTTTTTTAAGTTCTTCTTCTAAAACTTTTCTTAAATCAATTCTATGAATTCCCGCAAGAATGTAACTAGGGGGAATTTCCCTCATTACCCGCATAATTCTAACATATCTTGGAATTTTCTTTTTTATTTCTAAAAGTAATTCAATTAATTCTTTTTCAGAATAAGGCAAGTATTCATTTTTTTCAAATAATTTTACTAATCCTGAACCAGGAATTACTTGTGTTGGATAAATTTTAATTTGATCCGGTTGAAATTTTTCATTAGAAAATAATTCTTCAAACATTTGAACATCTTTTTTATAATTTGACCCAGGAAGCCCCGGCATCATGTGATATCCAACTTTAAATCCTGCATCTTTCAATAATTGTGTTGCCTGAATAACCGCTTGAACATCATGCCCCCTTCTTACTTTTTTATAGATTACATCATCTATCGCTTGAACTCCTAATTCTACTCTTGTAGCTCCAAGTTTAAGCATTCGTTTAATGTCTAATTTTGAACAAGAATCTGGACGGGTTTCTAAACATAATGCAATACAACGATTTTTGGACATTTCATTTATTTTTTGTGCTTCTTTTAATGTTTCAGATTTTTTATTATTTAATGCATTAAAACACTGCAAAATAAATTCTTCTTGATATTTTTTTGGATAATCTAAAAATGTTCCTCCAAGAATGATTAATTCTATTTTTTCCGTAGGATGACCCATTATCTTGAATGTTCTTAATCTAGATTTTACTTGTTTATAAGGATCATAACCCAATTCTTTTGCCCGCATAATTGCCGGACTTAAAGGAGTATAACTTTGAGGAACCTTTAAACTAGGACAGAATAAACATGTTCCGTGCTTACATTTCATTGGTTTTAAAACAACTGCAAGAGGGGTAACTCCGGAAATTGTTTTAGTCGGTTTTTTTATCATGCATACCAAAAAACAGCATTCTTTAAAAACATTAATGATTTGATTTAGATATCTTCATTCAAAAAAATACCCAAAAATAGAAGATTATAACCCAAAAAAAATAATTTAATTATTAAAATGAAAATTCCAAATCAAGAAAAAGTATGGGATAAAATTGCTTGCGAATGGAAAACTTTTCGTATTAATCCCATTGAAGAAGCAATAAATTTTATATCTAATTGTAATGGAACTGTTTTAGATTTGGGTTGTGGTAGTGGACGGAATTTTATACCTATTCCGGGAAAGTTATATGGGTTAGATTTTTCTAAAAATCAGTTAAAATATGCAAAAGAGTATGCAAAAAAAGAAAAAATAAAAGTAATAATTAAAAAAGGGACAATAAAAAAACTTCCTTTCAAAAATGAATTTTTTGATAAAATTATTTCAATTGCAACAATCCATTGCATTGAATCTAAAAAAGACAGAGAAAGAACATTAGAAGAAATGTTTAGAGTACTAAAAAAAGGAGGGCAAGTATTAATTACTGTTTGGAATAAAAATCAAAAAAAGTTTGCAAATGGAGAAAAAGAAATTTTACTCTCCTGGAAAATAGGAAAAAAAGAGTATCGTCGATATTATTATTTATATGATAAAAAAGAAATAGAAAATTTAATTAAAAAGATAGGATTTAAAATAACTAAAATTTTAGATAAAGAAATGAAAAAAAGCAAATATTCAAAGAGGAATATTTTGATTTATGCTAAAAAACCTTAAAATTTTCATTTTAAACAATTAGTAAAAATAGAAAGTATAAATGGGTTGATAATAAAAAAGATGGATTATAAATGGATTCATGATAAAAAAGATAAGGTAAAATAAAAAAATGATAGACAATAAAAAAATATTTTCTGAAATTTTAGAAAAAATAAAAAACACTCCTTCAGAAAAGAGAATAATTTTAAGTCATATTAGCAATGACGGATTAACTTCTTCTTTTATTCTTTATTCATTATTTGGAAAATCTGAAATTGAATTTAGCAAAACAATTACCAATAAATTAATAGAAGTAGATGAAGAAAAAGAAGTTGTACTAATTTGTGGATTAAAAATAATTAAATCACAAATTAATGAAATTCTTGAAAAAAATCCAAACTGTTTTATTATTGATTTTAGTAATTTTGGTTCACAAATAAACCGAAAAAATTATGTCTATATTGATAGCAAAAAAAATTTTAAAAAGAATTTTATGTCTTCTACAAATAAAATTTATGAAATTTTTAACCAAGATGAATGTTTTAAAGAAATTTTAGAAAAAAATTTGTGGGTATTGGGAATTGGTGCTATAATTGATTTTTGCTGTGAAAAAGATTTTGCTCTTTTTGAAATAATCAAACAAAAATATCCTGAACTATTAGATAAAGAAAATATTTTTGAATCAAAAATTTTTGAAATAAGCCAAATTTTCTTAGAAAGTCAAAATCCAAAAGAAATTTTTAGTTTATTAGAAGAAATAAGCAAAAATAACCTTTCTTATCACGAATTGTATAAAAGTCAAATTTTCTTAGATTGGGTCAAGAAAAATGATTTTATCAGTCAATTAGTTTCCACAAAAAAAATTCCAATAAAAGAAACAAAAAATTTTGTATTTATTAATTCAAGCGGAAAAAATTATCCTGGTGCTTATGCTAATTTTTTAAATTTGCATTATAAAGATGAAAGAGCATATATAGAATACAATCATAAAAAAATATTTTTTACAAATTACTATGGGTGGCTTAATGACAAAATGATACAAAATTTTGAAAATTGCGCCGGAAATTCAAAAATTGCTGAAGCATGGACACAAGAAAGTTTTGAAGGAATCATAAAATTGATAGTTGGGAGTTTTGAGAATAAAAATACACAAACGAAATTGTTTTAAATCAGAAAAAGATAAGATAAACATGGGGCTATAAAAAATGAAAAAGACAAGAAAAGAATTAATCAACGATTATTTAAATTTCTTTAAATTAAAGAAACACACAATAATAAGATCTGCTTCACTTATTCCTGAAAATGATCCAAGTGTTTTATTCACTACTGCTGGAATGCATCCTCTAGTTCCTTATTTATTAGGACAAACGCATCCTTCTGGAAAAAAATTAACAAATGTTCAAAAATGCTTAAGAACTGGAGACATTGAAAAAGTTGGAGATAACTTTCACCATACCTTTTTTGAAATGCTTGGAAATTGGAGTCTGGGGGATTATTTTAAAGAAGAATCATTAAGAATGAGTTATGAATTTTTGATTAATGTCTTACAAATACCTAAAGATAAACTTGCGGTAACTATTTTTGAAGGAGACGATAAAATTCAAAAAGATGAAGAGAGTTATGAAATCTGGAAAAAGTTAGGAATTTCTGAAAATAGAATTGTTTTTATGCCTAAAGAAGATAATTTTTGGGGGCCAGCGAGCAATATTGGGCCTTGCGGACCAGATAGTGAGATATTTTATTATGTTGGAATTAACAAACCTTCTGAAGAAAGCAATCCAAAATCAAAAGAAAAAGAGTGGTGTGAAATATGGAACAATGTTTTTATTCAATACAATAAAACAAAAGAAGGAAAATATGAAGAATTAAAACAAAAAAATGTTGATACCGGAATGGGTGTCGAAAGAACTTTAACAATCTTACAAGGATTAAAAGACGATTATATGACCGAAATATTTTCTGAGGCAATTGAAAGAATTTGTGTTTTAAGCAAAAGAAGATATGGATTTAATCAAGAAGATACAAGAGCAATAAGAATTATTGCAGACCATATTAGGGCTGCGGTTTTTATCTTAGGAGATAACTTACATATCGCCCCATCAAATCTTGGACAAGGGTATATAATTAGGAGATTAATTAGAAGAGCAATAAGATATGGGAAACAAATTGGTATAAAAACAAAATTTACTAGTTTAATTGCCCCAATTTACATTGATTATTACAAAGAAGATTATCCTGAATTAGAAAAAAATAAAAATTTTATTTTAAATGAATTAGATCGAGAAGAAGAAAAGTTTGAAGAAGTTATTGATAATGGGTTAAAAGAATTTGCAAAAATAAAAAAAAGAACAGATAAAATAATTTCCGGAAAAGATGCATTTTTATTATTTTCTAGTTATGGTTTTCCAATAGAACTAACACAAGAATTAGCAAAAGAAAATAATTTGGACGTAGAAGAATATGGTTTTCATGAAGAATTTAAAGAACATCAAAAAGTTAGTAGACAGGGAATAGAAAAAGTTTTCAAATCTGGATTGATGGATAATTCTGAAGAAACAATAAATCTTCATACTGCAACACACCTTCTTCATGCTGCTTTGAGAAAAATATTGGGAGACACAGTAAAACAAAAAGGTTCTAATATTACTCCTGAAAGATTAAGATTTGATTTTACCTTTGATAGAAAATTAACCGAAGATGAATTAAAAAAAGTTGAAGAATTAGTAAACGAGCAAATCCAAGAAAAAACAGATATAAAAAGAGAAGAGATGACTTTAGAGGAAGCCAGAAAAAAAGGTGCATTAGCTTTTTTTGATTCAAAATATGGCGAAAAAGTTTCTGTTTATAGTATTGGAAATTTTAGCAAAGAAGTTTGTTCCGGCCCCCATGTTGCAAATTTAAAATCTCTTGGAAGATTTAAAATTCAAAAAGAAGAAGCCGTTGCATTAGGTGTTCGAAGAATAAAAGCAATTCTAGAAAAATAAAATACTAACTAAACTTACAAATTACAAAGTTAAAAAAATTAAAGAGTCATATTCGCAAGAATTTCTTCGCTTTCATTCATTATGGCTTGCATGATTTTTTTATCTGTGTCTTTTGGATTGCTTTGTTTATATTTATAAGCTCTAGAAACAGCAGCCATTGCTCCAATCTTTGCATTTCCTGATGCTCTTTCTACTTTCATAACATGTTGAAAAATTTCTTCTTCGCTTGCTTTTGGATTTCTCTTCATATATTCTAAAGATTTTGCTGCAGCAGTCATCATAGCCATTTTGATTTTTGATTCATCCATTTTTTACCTCGCCTTCTTATTTAAATTTAAAGATTATTATAAATTTAGTTTTGAAATATCTTTTTACCTTTTAAATATTCCTGTACTCTTATTTTTAATTATTCTAAATAAATTGCTGGCTTTCCAAGTTTTGCTTTTTGAGCTTTATTCTGAGGATCATGTTTTTTTAAATCATTAACCGCAAATACTTCTACTAAAAGACCTGTTGATTTTTCAATTTTCTTTTTTACTTCTAAATATAATGGCAATTCAGGAGGGATGACATATAAAT
>CAYUCT010000017.1:4031-10886 GCA_964443565.1 Candidatus Woesearchaeota archaeon | reverse complement strand
ATTAGGAGATGTAATAATGCTAAGAGAAACACAAATTGAAGCAAGAAAATTAAAAGGAAAAATAATGAAAGGAGCATATACTTAAAACTTAAAATCCCAAATTTAAATTTATTCAAAAATAAAAATGACAAATTGCCATATATGTTCAAAAGTGATGGAACAAGGAAAAGGAATTATCTTAGTTCTAGATAACGGAAAAATTTTAGGTTTTTGTTCTGGAAAATGTAGAAAAACATATAACAATAAAAGAACATTAAAAAGATTGAAGTGGACAAATCAAGGAAAAAAAGCAAAATAAAATAAGTTAATTTTTAACTATTATTCTAATTATTATTTTTTAAATATCTAAAATCTATTCTTTTAAAAGTTCTGTTAAGGTAACAATCTTATATCCTTTAGACAAAGCATATTCAACAATTTTATCTAAAACCGAAATATCTTCTTTTCTAGTATGATACAAAAATATTTCTCCAGGACCAAGATTTTTCTTAAAAAATTCTAACACTTCTTCTTGGGTTGTATATCTTCCATCTTTAAACATAAAATCTTTACTCCAAATAACAAGATCAATAGAATTATCTAAATTATACCTCTTTAGATTACTAACTGCTTCAGATAAAGGTGGATAAATTCCTTCTTTTGTTTTACTATATCCAATATACCCACTACCAAAAGCAGGTCTTATAAAATGGAAAATCAAAGATTCATCAACTAAATCATGAATAACATCCATCTCTTTTAAATAATTTTCTTGAATTTTTTCAACGGTTTTCTGATATTTTTTATCCGTTACAGAATAATGTTCATATCCATGTAATTCTAATTCATGTCCTTGTGCAACAATCTCTTTATATAACTCTGGATCTTGTTCCACTGCTATTCCTGCTGGAAAAAATGTAAATTTAATATTATATTTTTTTGCAATTTCTAAACTTTTTCTTACAAGTTTTGAAATGTATAAATCATCAATAGTTATAGCAATTACTTTCTCTTTAGTTTCTTTTGAAATATAAACTCTAGGAATGTAATCTTTTTCTAAAGGCAAATAATTATTATTAATAATTTTTTCTTTTTGAATTTCAAAATATTTAAATAAAAATTTTAAAGAATCTTTTCTGCTTAACTGATCTTCAAAATAAATTAAGGGATATTTATCTATCTTATTCTCTAAACTTTTAGTGATCATTGAATTATCTGAATTAGGAATAATAAAATTCATAAAAAAGGATGAAGCTAAAATTAATTTTATTAAACCCTTATTTTTATTGATTATTTTCATTTTAATGTTATTCAAGATATACCCCCCAATTTTTAAATCTTGTTTTTATCCATTCAAGATTAAATTTAAATAGTCCTTTAACATATTTTTAATGAGGTAAACAGAGGTGAAATGGATTTAAATATTCCGAATTTTAACAGTTCTAAAACAAACATTCAAAGAGAATATCCAAATATAGTTATTAATCCAGAAATTCCGCAATTACCCAAATTTGCAGATAAAACTCAAATAGAAGTAAGATATGTTGTTCTTTCTCCATTCGTTTCAATTTATATTCATTGGGATGAAGAAAAAGGAGAAATAATCTATGAAATAGAAGAACCAATTTTAAATGAAACAGAGAAAAAAATTTTACCTCAAATTGCTCAGGGAATGACCGAAATTATAAATATTGGATTAGTAGAAAACAAAAATCATGAAGCATTATTAGAATATTTAAATAAACTAGCAAGAATATTAATTTCAGAATTAGGATTTAATTTAAATTATGAAAGTTATTCTAGAATATTTTATTATTTATACCGAGATTTTATTGGATTTAATGAAGTAGAACCATTATTAAGAGATTTTTTTATAGAAGATATTGAATGCAATGGAAAAGGAACGCCGGTTTATATTGTCCATAGAGCTTATAGAAACTTAAAAACTAATTTGGTATATCAAGATGTAGACCAACTCGCAAGTTTTGTGGAAAAACTAGCCCAAAGATGTGGAAGATATATTAGTTATGCTTCTCCACTTTTAGACGGAACAATGCCTGATGGAAGTAGAGTAAACGCTACATATACCGCAGATGTTTCAAGCAAAGGACCAACATTTACAATAAGAAAATTTACAAATATTCCTTGGACACCTATACAATTAATCAGTATGAATACTCTAAGTCCAGAGATGCTAGCATATTTTTGGATATTAATGCAGTATAAAACAAACGTCCTTATTACGGGTGGAACAGGTTCGGGAAAAACTTCTTTATTAAATGCTATTGCTTTTTTCATCCCGCCAGAAGCGAGGGTAGTAAGTATAGAAGATACAAGAGAAATTAATTTACCAAGAGAAAATTGGCTTCCAAGTGTTGCTAGAACAGGGTTAGGAAAAACAGGGGAGATTGACTTATTTATGTTATTAAAAGAATCATTTAGACAAAACCCCGATTATGTTATCGTCGGAGAAGTTCGTGGAAAAGAAGCATTTGTTTTATTTCAGGGAATGTCTTCTGGGCATCCAAGTATAAGCACCATTCATGCAGATTCGATTGAATCAGTCATAAGAAGATTAGAAACCCCCCCAATTAGTTTAAATCCCAATTTAGTAAACTCTTTAGATGCAATTGCGGTTATGACTCATGCAATTGTAAAAGGACATGAAACTAGGAGATTAAGAGAGATTGTAGAAGTTATTGAAGTTACTCCGGATGGCGTCGCTGTAACAAACACCCCATTTACTTGGGAACCAAATGAAGATTCTTTTTATTTTAAAACTGAAAGTAAGGTTTTTGATAAAATTTGCAAAAGATATGGGATAAGTAAAGAAGAATTATCCAAAGAATTTGAAATAAGAACAAAGATTATATTTGAATTATACAAAAGAAAAATTTTTGATTTTGAAAAAGTCCAGAAAGTGATAACAGATTATTACAAGAATCCAAAAGAAGTTATACAAGAATATCTAAATGAATCCAGTAAATAAAGAATAAATCAACTAAATTATAAATTAAAAAAGAAAATGGAATATTCAAAAAACCAAAATGCTAATAAAGGTAATAATTTTCAAAAAGCGTCTGTTTTAATGAATTTAATTTCTAGTCTAGAAGAATTAAATCTTGAATTAGAAAAAGCAAAAGATTCTCAAGATTTTTCTAAATTTAATAATATAAAACAAGATTTTCTCAAAATAAATAAAGAGATATCCAAAACAATTGGAGAATTAAAAAAAGATTAAGATGAATTTTGATGAAATTAATTTAAATATTGAAAAAGAAAAAAAGATTCTATCAGAATTACTTTCAATTTATGAAAAAGAAGAGATGGATGAGGTAAATAAGGATAAATCTTATTCAGAATTTTTAAAAAAATTTGCAATTTCTTTAATTAATCAAATTGAAATTATCAACGAAAGCATTGCATTTAGTGTAGACAAAATTAATTTTTTAGACAATCAAAATGAAAAAACAAATTTAAAAAAAACAAAAAAAAATTCAGAACAAATAAGAAAAGATTCAGAAAGAATTGAAACATCTTCAGGGCCAATATTTATAAAAAAATCAAAAAAAGAAGAAATATTAAAACAATTAAAATTAGAAAAAGGATTATTTAAAAAAATTAAATCCCAAAATCTTTTTTCTGAAAAAGAAAAAATTAAAAAAGATTCTTCAGAAATAGAACCCCCTTCTGATTTGGCCAAAATTTCAAATCATCTTTTTAGAGATGTCTCAATGAAACTATCAAAAAAATCGGTTTTTATTAATATGGATAAAAATCTTAAAAAAGCAAATTTGCAATATAGAACCATTACTTATATTTCAATAACACTTTTTTTAACACTTATTACCCTTATTTTTTCAATTGGGACTTCTTTCTTCTTCGGAATAGAAAATTTATTAAGAAATTTTTTTATTGCATTAATAATCACAATTCTAGTATTTTTTATAATGTTTTTAATGCCTAGCCAAAAAGCAGAATCCAATCGTAAAAAAATAGAAAATGAAATTCCATTTGCAGTTTCAAATATGGCTTCAATTGCTTCAAGCGAAATAGAACCAACAAAGATATTTTCAATTTTAGCTTTATCAAAAGAATTCCCTCAATTTTCACAAGAATGCAAAAAAATTGTTAATCAAGTAAATTTTTATGGATATGATTTAAACACTGCTTTAAAAAATGTAGCAAAAAATACGGCTAGCACAAAGTTTGGAGAACTATTAAACGGAATCTCAACTAACGCTACTTCAGGGGGGAATTTATCAATATATTTACAAGAAAAATCAAAAGATTATATGTTAGATTATAAATTATCTAGAGAAAAATATGCAAATACCTTAGGAGTTTATTCAGACATTTACACTGCCTTATTAATTGCTGCCCCCCTTTTATTTATGCTATTATTAGTTGTCATTAGCATAATTGGTTCAAGCATCGGAGGTATGTCTTTACAGTTCTTATCAATTGTTGGGATAATTAGTATTGTTGTAATAAATATTCTATTTTTACTATTTTTAGAATTAACACAACCAGAATTATAAGATACAAAATAAAAAAAGAATATAAAATATAATATAAAAAAATATAAAAAATATTTAATAAATAATAAATTAAAGAGAATGAATTAAAAAAACAAAAATGAAAAAAGAAATAAAAATTGGATTAGTTATTGGATTTTTTATAATAATATTAGATCTAATTTTATTAAGAACATCTAAGGCATTTTTATTTTTGGCAGGAATTGGATTATTGATTGGAATATTCCCAATTTTATTTTCTTTAATTACTGAATCAGGCTATGAAAAGAAAAAAGAAGAATTATTTTTAGCATTTGTAAGAGATATTGTAGAATCTGTAAACACCGGATTGCCAATCTCTAAAGCAATTATCACCCTATCAAAAAAAGAATATGGACTTTTAAATTCAAATATTAAAAAATTAGCAAACCAAATAGAATTTGGAATACCCCTCAAAACCGCATTTAGAACTTTTGCAAAAGATTCTAACAGTAAAACAATTTCTAGAGCAATTGAATTAATTATTCAAGCCGAACTTTCAGGAGGGGATATCTCATCAATTTTACAAAATGTATCTAAAAATGTTTCTCAAATTCAAGAATTAAAAAAAGAAAGACAAGGTAGAATTTTTAATATGATGATTCAAGGTTATATCTTATTCTTTTTATTTGTCGCCATAATGCTTTTTGTTGATTTAAAATTCATTCCAATGATTACCTCTACTATTAATCCATCAACAATGCAAATTTCTGGATTTGAAGGTTTAGGAAATACTTCTGGAACAAAGATTGTAAAAGATGCATTTTTTTATCTAATTTTAATTCAATCATTTTTTTGTGGCTTGGTAATAGGAAAATTAGCAGAAGGAAAAATAAAAGCAGGATTAAAACATTCAATAATTTTATTGACATTTACATTTTTAGTTGTAACTGGTTCAAGAGCATTATTTGGATAAAAATCATTAAACAATTTTTCCCAATTATTCCTTTTTTTACATATATCTTTAAAAAACATAAATATTATTGTATAATATGTTATTCCTTTCAATTGTGGTGTATATCACCGCCTATTTTGGCCTATTAACTGCAACATTCTTTTTATTAACCTATTTTGGAAATCGTGATAAAATAAAAGATCCAATACCCCAAAAAGAAGATTTGAAAAAAATTTCTTTTATTATTCCGGTTTTTAATGAAGAAATTGCGATAGTAGATACATTAAACTCTTTATTAAATATCACTTATCCAAAAGATAAATATGAAATTATTGTAGTAGATGATGGTTCAACAGATAAAACATACAAAATTGCTAAAAAATTTCAAGACAAATATCCCAATATTAAAGTTTATACCAAAAAGAATGGGGGATGTTCTTCTGCACTTAATTTTGGAATAAGTAAAGCAAAAGGAGAAATTATTGCAAGATTTGATGCAGACACAACCTTGGATAAAGATGCACCATTAAAAATGATAGGATACTTTAGAAACCCCAAAGTTATGGCTGTAACCTCCTCTTTGAATGTTAATAATCATAAATCATTACTTGAAAAAATACAGTGGGCAGAATATTTATTTGGAATATTTTTAAGAAAAATTTTTGATTTAAACAATGCAATTCATGTCATTCCAGGACCATTATCCATGTATAAAACTGAATTTTTTGCAAAATATGGGGGATTTGATGAAGAAAATATTACAGAAGACACAGAAATGGCAATGCGAATACAAAGTCATGGTTTTGATATAAGAAATAGTATCAGTGCAAATGTTTATACTAATACTCCGAATAATTTTTGGGTATTATTAAAACAACGAATAAGATGGTATACGGGATTTTTACATAATTCCTGGGATTACAAACACCTTTACCATGCTAAAAGAAAAACAGATCTTTCATTATTCATTTTACCAAGTTCAATAATCTCTATTTTATTAGCGTTTATTTCTTTTTTTGTTTTGTTATATTACAATTTAAAGACAATAAAAACAGAAATAATTAGAACAATGGTTAACGGATTTGAGTATGATCTGCTGTTAAAAAATTTAAAATTGAAAGACATTATTGAATTTATAACTAATTATGCAACTAGCCAGTATATCTTTTTCTTAATTTTGGGATTATTTTTAACAATTTTGTTTTTAATTATTGCAAAATACCATTCTGGAGAAAAAAGAAGAGTATTCTTAACCTTTGTTTCCTTTTTTATTTTTTATTCTTTCTTTTTCTTATTATGGTGGGGGTGTGCGATTTTTGATTTTTTAATTGGAAAAAAACAAAAATGGGGAAGGTGTATATATCAAAGGGGAAGATTAATCTATCGAGAAGATAAATAAATCAATGAATAAACTGACTAATTAAT
>CAYUCT010000017.1:0-3931 GCA_964443565.1 Candidatus Woesearchaeota archaeon | reverse complement strand
GAAGATTAATCTATCGAGAAGATAAATAAATCAATGAATAAACTGACTAATTAATAAATAAACTAATTAATAATTTTATAATCTCTTAAAACCCTAAGATTGTAATATCCTAATACTATAAAACAATAAACAAAAGATAAATAAGATAAACAAAGTATATATTCTGTTTCAATAATACTTAAAAACAAAAAAGAACATCTAAATTTACATAAAATGAAAATAAACAAACCAAATAGAAATTTTCCGAAAGCAAAATCATCATATGACTTAAACAAATATGCTGCTGCTTTTGCTATTGCTGCCTTACTTCTAATTACCGGGATTTTTATTGGGAATTATTTAAACAACCAAAAAATATTGGCTATTAACGAAATGCAAAATAATCTTAAATATGAGTTAATGTCAATGGAATTACAAGAATTACTATTCGAGCAAGATCCATGCCTTGCACATATAACCTTCTTAGAAGACACATTATCTGAAACTTCAGATAAAATTTCTTTTTTAGAAGATCAATTGGGCAAAACAAACAGCCAAGTAATAGAATTAAAAAAATATTATTCTATTTTAGAGATAAAACATTATTTATTAATGAAAGAAAGAAAAGAAAAATGTAAAACAGACGATATAATAATTTTATTTTTTTACTCTAATGAAAAAGAATTTATTGAAGAAAGTGAAAAACAAGGATATGTTTTAAGTTATTTTGCAGAAAAGTATGGCAGGGAAAAACTCAAGGTGTATTCTTTAGATGGAAATTTAAATTTAGGAATAATACAAGATCTTAAGCAAATAGAAGATATATCTGTTTTTCCAACTACAATTATTAATGACCAACATTATATCGGTTTTCATCCAAGAGAAGATTTTGAAAAAGATTTTTAAAATTAGTTTATTGAGTAAGAATATAAATCAAAAGAAGAAAATTCTCGAATAATTTTGAAATGATTATTATTACTTAACCATTCTTTATTTGGATATTTTCCGGTATCTTTTATATCAATATAATATCCCGATCTAGGCATATTTTTTGGAAATTCTTTATAAAATTCTTCATTCCAAGGCCAGGTTGCGTGAGTTTCTATTTTGGTATAATAACTTATTGCGGGATATAATGTATGTGCATAAATTATAGAATCTTTTGCAATAACTTCTTTTAAATACTCTGAGGCATTTTTTAATTCATAACTTCTAATAAACATTTTTTGTTCTTCAAAATTATCAACACCACTAAAATACCCAAAATAATTAAATGAAATAATTAATAAAAAAATAGTAATTATCGCAATTATATTAAAATATTTTTTTTCTAATTTTGAAAAACCATAAGCAGATAGAATAAAAAGTGGAGGAATAGCTGGTAAAAGGTATCTTACTTCTTTATGAGCAGTTAAACTAAAATAAACAACAAAAGATAAAAACCAAATAAGAAGAAAAATTTCATTTTTGGACATTTTATCTTTATTTATTATCTTTTTTAATGTATAAATTAAAAGACCAAAAATACAAGGCAACGCCACAATCATAAAAACCGCCCATAAATAAAAAAAAGGATTTATTATTGTAGGAATACTTTCAGCCGCAATTTTTTGAGCTTTAATAATTAAAGAGATAAAATCCCCCTGAGTTAATTCAATCCATAAAATGTATGGCAAGCATATTAAGATAGTTGATAAAAGAAAATATCCAATTGATTTTATTTTCTCTTTAAATTTATTGCTTGTAAAAAATAAAAGAAGTATAGAAAGAGGAATAAACATTAATGATGTAAATCTCATTAAAAAAGATAAACCACAAAAAATTCCGCCTAGAATTACAAAAATATTATTACCCGTATTTTTCCATTTGAATAAAAAATAAAATAGAAATAAACTTAATGTTAATGCAGGGATATCATTCATTATTTTTGGGGCCCAATGAAAAATAAATGGTGCAGAAATCAATAAAATTGAAGAGATAATACCAACTTTTTTATTAAAAAGTTCTTTTGAAAGTAAAAAAATTCCAATAATTGCTGCAGAAAAAAATAAAGAAACAAGAATCTGCGCGCCAATTTCAATATTTAAAACAAGAGACATAAGATAAATTAAAATTATGATTAATGGTGGTCTATAATCTATTTCACTATAATATGGTGTAGGATTATTCAAATTTTCTGCACTAGATAAAAATACTGCTTCATCCCACAAATAAATTTTATGAATTTGAACAAAACAGATAACAAATGCAAGAATCGCAAAACCAAGAATGAGGTATGTTAAAGTATTTTTATTCTTTTTATTTGATTTAACCATTTTTAAATTAATTTATAATTTATAAAATTTAATTAGTTTAATTAATTGGATAAAATTTATAAATATAAATATCTTCTATATTTTTTATCTTTTCAATTAGTTTAAATCTTAAATCATTATTTATCTCTTCAATTTTCGGAAAATTTTCGGTTTTATTTTGTTTTTCAAAATAAATATAATACCCTTGTTTGTTCATATAAGTATTATTTAAATTGTTTTAATAGTCTTGTTATTTTAATTATCTTATTCTATAGATAAATTGATTGCATAAACAATAATTTGGCCACCACAACTATCAACAAATTCTTTTTCAAAGATAATTTGGTTATTATTTAACGCTTGCCTAATCTCTTCAGAATTATATTCTGTTCCATCATCTTCCCTGATAATTAAAACAGAGGGATGATATTCCAAGATTAAATTATCTAATTTACCCCAAAGAGAATATGCTTTAACATTAAAATAATAAGCATAATATGGCCAATAATTAGAAAGAATAGTGCTGTTTTCATTTAAAAGATTATTAGATTCAATATATTCTATAGAAGAAAGCAAAGCATTATCGCTTGTTTGAATATTAAAGAAACAAGGAGAGAATAAATTTTCTTCATAAACCGGAATATTAATCAAAAGATATCCAAAGAAAAATAAAATTACGAAGAAAGTAATCATTAAGTTTAGAATATTTTTTTTCTTATTATTTTTAATTTCTTTAATTTCTTTAATTTTATTTTTTATTTCTATTATTCCCGAGATAAATAAAATAAAGAAAAAAGGCAAAATAGAAAGAATGTATCTTTCATCTTTTAATCTCACAAAGAAAGTGTAATAAATGAATGAAAGCAAAAAGTAAAATAGAATAAATGAAAATTGAAAATTTTTCTCTTTAATTTTTTTATAGGAATATATAAACCCTGGAATAATAAATATAATCAAAACGTTTACTGCTTTCCAAATATTTCTTAATTCCAAAAAGATTGGTTGATTTACCGTCCATTGAGAAATTGCAGATTGATAAAAAAGAAAATCCCAAATTGGATTTTGATAATTTATTAAATTATAAATTAACCAAGGTAACAAAAAAAACAATAAAGAAAAAATAAAGATTATGAATAAAATACAAAAAGAATTTATTTTTATTTTTTTAAGATAAAGTTTTTGAACAAAAAACAAAAATAAAAAGAGCATAATAGAAAAAATTAATAAAATATAAGAAAATCTAGATAAAAAAGCAAATACCGAAAATAATAAAGACAATACTCCAAAGAAAAGATTATCTTTATTCTTAATCCATTTAAATAAAAAATAAATAGAAATCAAAGAGAAAGTTAATCCCATCATATCCGGATAAACTCTAAAACCCCAATAAAGAAAAATTTCAGATAAACCAAAAAATATTGTAAAAAGAAGATTTATTCGAGAACTATTAAACAATTGATTTAAAATAAGATAAAAAAATAATAAACATAATAATGAAAAAATAATTGAAACAAATTTTGCAATAAAAATACTTTCACCAGTAAAAAACCAAAAAAAACCAACAATTTGCTCAATTAAAGGAAATCGAAAATCTTCAGTAAAATTGCTAATACCAATAATATTTCTTGCACCACCCAAAAACCAAACACACCCAACAC
>CAYUCT010000016.1:6161-10911 GCA_964443565.1 Candidatus Woesearchaeota archaeon | reverse complement strand
AATTAATCCAAAAAGATTAAACATTGAAAAAAGAATTTTAAAAGAAGAATTTTGGAAAGACGTAATTAAAAAAACTCCAAAGAGAGTATTAAAACATGAAGGAGTTATTTCCAAAAAAGAAAAATTAAAACAAAAGGATATAGAAATGTCTATAGAGAATCTTCTTTCTTTAAAATAATTAATTAAATATTCAATTAATAAAAAATCTTAAATTAAAAAACAAAGAAAATTAATTTACTTTAAAGTAAAATTAGTTTTATTTACCTCTTCTGTCGTGTGCTCTCAAACTAGGTCTGATTTTTATTGCTCTCATTCCTTTGTTTCTTAATCCCCTAGATTTTCTAGCTGCACTTGTTAATCCTCTGAATGTTCTTCCTTTTGAAAATTGCATCCATTCAAGGTTTTTATCATTCTTTATTTCTGGTCTTTGAGAATCAACCATGATTACTTCAAACCAATAATATTTTCCATCTTTAGCAATCCAATATGAATTTAAAACCTCTAAATTAGGGTATTTTTTTGCAGCTCTTTGCTCTGCTACCCACTGATAATTCATCTTTAATGTTAATTTATTTGTTTGTCTCTTACTTCTTCTACCTTTTCTTCTTTTTTCTCTTTTTCTTCCGCCTCTTACTAATCTAACTCTAAGCATAACAAATCCTTTTTTTGCTTTATATCCCAATGCTCTTGCCTTGTCTAATCTTAATGGTCTTTCAACTCTAACAATTGCATCAGAAGCTCTCCATTCAACTAATCTTCTTTTCCATTCTTCTCCAAGATTTTCCTTTGGTTTTTCCCAAATTTCTCGAAGATAAGCATACATTGATTTCATATTTCTTTGAATAAAAAGGTATTTTTAAAGGTTTCTAATTTGTGAGATATCATTCTCCTCTCTGTTAGATAAATATTTAATGTTTTAAGATTTATTTATTTGATGACAATCAATTCATTATGTATAAGGTGTCGTGGAAGAGGATATTGTGGGAGCTATTGCAAAATTCTTTATAAAATAAAAAGTTCTCAACCAAAAATAGAAAAAAACTTTTCTGGGAGTTCTCCCCCAGAAATATTTGTGGGTAAACATGATTATCCTCATGTTTTTGCCGGGATACTTGCCCCAAATGAGATAGGAAATACAGAGAGAATTTCCTCACCAGAATATTGGTATAAAGATAAATTAGATATTGAAGATATTTTAAAAAATCGAGCGAGCATGATTTATTCTCGTTTTAGTTTAGGAATTAAAGATACCTTAAAGAATAAAAATGTAAAAAATAAGAATTTTAATTTTATTGATCTGGAAAAACTAGACGATTCAAAAGTTAACCCCCCATTATCCGCAATTTCAAATACCCCCTTAAAGTTTATTGATCTATTACAAGATGTTGCGATTGCTTCTAAATCTTTAGAAACTAATTTTGATTTAAAAAATACCCCTAGAAAAACATTTTCATTATCTTCTCATACTCCTTTAATTGGAAATCCTGCAAGTTTAAAAAAAGCAAAAATAGAATCAAATATTAAAGTAGAAAAAAAAGTGGATTATCTCGTAAACGATACTGATTCTAAAGCAGTTAATTCTGTAAAAGAATTATTTAATTCCGGAATAAATGTTTCAAGCATCATTAAAGTTTTTTCTGCAGGTCTTTTAGGATTAAAAAAACAAAGGAGATTAGTTCCGACACGATGGTCAATTACTGCTGTAGATGATTCATTATCTAAAGAATTTATTTCAAAAATAAGATATTATCCGTGGGTAAGCGAGATTATGCTTTTTAATGGAAACTATTTAGGAAATTATTATGAAATATTGTTGTTACCAGGAGAATGGGGATTTGAAGTTATTGAAGCAAGCCCAAAAGGGGGATTATGGAACAAAGAATCTATTGCATTTTGGCAAGATTATGAATTTTTTTCAGGAAGAAAAACATATGCTGAATCTGTAACAGGGGGATATTATGCTGTAAGATTACCCATAACCGAATATTTAAGCAAAATAAAAAAACAAGCAACAATCATTGTTTTCAGAGAATCTAGAGAAGAATATTGGGCACCCTGTGGTGTTGGAATTTTAAGAGAATTAGTAAAAGGAAGTCTATTGAATAATCCAGAAACTTTTTCGAATATTGAAGAAGCATTTAGTAAAATGCAAACAAGATTTACTCTCCCAATTTCTTTTTTTAAAGAAAAAAGTGTTTTATTAAAAAGAAAAAAAGAACAAAGAAAAATTTTTGATTTTTAATTTTAATATTCTAATTTTTAATAAATTTAATAAATCTTTAATTTTGATTTTAATTAATTTCAATTAATCCAATATAATATTAAAGAATTTTTAATTCTTTTAAATAATCTCCTAATTCTTTAGAATAAATTATCTTTGATTTAGATATTTCTTCTAAATTTAAAACATTAAAATATTTTTTTTGATTATAAAAAAATAAATGAATATCTAATGAATCCGTATAAAAACCCAAGAGACTTTGTTTTGAAAAAGCACTTGGGTTTTTAAAATAGGATTTATACTCTTGGATAATACACTGATTTAATGCATAATAAATTCCTATTTTTTTACGTGTTTCAAATATTAAATTATTTGCTTTTAATAAACTAAATTCAGAAATAACTGGTAAAACTATCCCTTGATTTATTTTTGTTTTCATTCCATTTTTTATAGAATTTAAAATTTCTTTATTTTCTAAATTTATAAGTAACTCTATTCTAGATAATAATTCTAATTGATTATATCCTTCCTTAACCATTTTTAATACAAAAATTCTTATTTTTCTAGTTTTTAAACCTTTATTTAGAAAAATAATTTCCTAACAATCTTATTTTAGCAGGAAATTTCTTTTTTAAATAAAATCCATAAATTAATCCAGTTAAAAATCCTCCGAGATGTGCAAAATTTCCAATAGAAAGACCAAATAAAAGAGAAGCAATCCACATTAAAGAAAGCATTAAGATAACTGCAATCCACATAGGAATAGGAATTGGAATGAACATAATATAAACTTTCATTTTTGGAACTAAAACCGAAGTTAATCCTGCAATCCCAAATATTGCTCCAGAAGCTCCAACTGCCGCAATTGTCAAATCTCCATTAAAAATCCAAGTTAAATAAACAAAAGTAAGTGAAGCCATAATTCCAGAAATTAAATAGATTCCAATAAATCTTTTACTTCCAATTATTCTTTCTAAAAAACCCCCCAAAAAAACAAGAGATGCCATGTTTGCAAATATATGAAAAATACTTCCTGGATCATGCATAAACATACTAGTAAAAACTGTCCAAATCTTTTCTCCTTGAAAAAATGCGCTTGGCTGTAATGCAATCCAATAAAATGCTTTGTTATCCACAAAATAGATTAAAAATAAAAATAGAATATAAACAAAAATATTAATTCCGACAAGCCACAAAGTAAAATTAAAGAAGGTTTTTTTTCTTTTTTGCATTCTGTTTATTAATACATTATATACCATGAATATTTATCAAAATTTTTTAATTGTAATTTAATAATTTAAATCTACAAAATTAGGATATTAATTTGGGGCATTAATTTATTTCTTTTTTTTAGAAAACTTTAAATTTTTATATTTTTTAAAATTAGTTTTATGAAGATTCTTTGTTTGTTTTTTTAATTTATTACTTTTTTGAATTATTTTTTTAGTGAGTAATTTATTTTTAGCAATTTTGGTTTTTTTGCCAGAATTTTTAATTAACTTTTTGGAAATATTTATTTTATTTTTCTTATTTTCTTTTATTTTTCCTTTAATTTTTTTTATTTTTTTCTCTTCAATTTTTACTTTAGGTTTTATTTTTTCAAATTCTATATTAATTAGATTAATTTGCTTTTTGATTTCTTCTATTCTATTAGTTATATCTTTTACTTTTTTCTCTTCGGGAAGAAGTTGCAATAACTCCCCACATTCTTGGCAAATAAAATTATATCCCATTGCTGTTTCTTCACTCATTTCAATATTATCATTTGCACAGCAATAAAAATTTTTCATTGAACGACTTTTAAATAAATTTTCAAAAGTTGAAAGTTCTTGATATTTCATTTTTAAAAGTTTATCCAAGCATCTTTCCATATTCAAAGTCCAAAAATAAGTATACCATCCTTTTTTTTCATCTTTTTTTCTACTAGAAGCTAAAATATTAAAATTTGAAAGCTTATATAATATATTTCGTGTTTGATTAATTGTTAATTTTAAATCACTTGCAATTTTAAACTCACTTACGTTTGTTTTTTTGAATAATACTTCAACAATTGGTTCAGATGTTTTACCTGCACATTTTCTTACTACTTCTTTTAACAATGTGAGCAGATATTCATCGTCTTTTAAAATTTTTGCCATCTTATTTTTTCCCCTTTTATTTGCTATTACTCTTTTTAGATATTTTAGCTTTTTATACCTTTCTCTAATAATCTCACAAAGAAGGTCTTCAGATATTTTTTTGTTTTAAATGTTTTAAACATAAACATTTTTAAATTGGAAAATATTATTTAATATTATAAAAAGAGACTGAAAAGAATTTAAAATAAAAGATGGGAATATTTAATAAAAGAAAAAAAATTCCAGAACCAGAAGTTCCGGGTTTTGCGGAAATTGAATCAAACAAAATTTTTACACCCACTCTTCAACCAGCACAATCTATTTCAAAATTTAATTCGGATACAAATCTTGATTTTTCAAATGCTTTTGATTCTAAAGATAGTAATGAAGAGGATTTAAAATATGAAGAAGA
>CAYUCT010000016.1:0-6061 GCA_964443565.1 Candidatus Woesearchaeota archaeon | reverse complement strand
GAAGAGGATTTAAAATATGAAGAAGAAAATGAAGATTGGGATAATATTGACTACGGAAATAAAGAAGAAGAATATAAAGATATTGAAGAAATTTCAAATCTTCCAGAAATTCCAGGAATAGAAGAAACAAAAAAAGAAAGAGAACAAAAAGAAAGAATTCCTTTTATTGAAAAAAGAAATGCGGGTAAGGTGTTAGATATAAAAGATGTAGAAAAAAATCCTTCGCAGATAAAAAAAACCGAACATAAAATTAGAAATAATAAAGATGAAGAAGAGGAAGAAGAAAATGAAGGGGAAAATACAAAAGAAAAAGAGAGAAAAATGAAAAAAAATGTAAATATTGATGATTCAGATAAATCTATTTTTGTTAGAATTGAGGATTTTAATTCTGTAAACATTGCAATTAATGAAATTAAAAATAAAATTTCTTTAATTAAAAAAAATATGGATGAAATTGGTAAAATTAAAGAAAGAGAAGATGAAGAAATGAAAAACTGGGAAAAAGAATTAATTTTAATAAAAGAAAAATTAGCGTATGTTGATGAAATTCTAAAAGCAAAAACGGAAAAAGGATTATAATCATCACACCTATAAACAATGACCATTTATATCAAATTAAAAAAGAATGAGCTCGTAGATGCAAGAACAAATGTATTAAATATGCGTTCATCTTTTTCAAATATAGAAAAAAGAAAAACCAAATTTAAATTCTTAGAAAAAGAAAAACAAGAATTAAAAAAAGAAGTTTCAGATAATTTTAGATATATATTAGATTTAATAGAAAAAATAGAAAAAAATCTTCCTAGAGCAGAAAGTCCGTATGTAAAACAAGAATTAACAGAAAAAGGAATAACGGTAACACCAATTTTAGAGATAAAAACAGAAAAAGATTACATTAAAGAATTAAAATCTCTGAACACCCAATTGAATATATCTCATACAAATAAAAAATTTAATAAAAAATAAAAAAAATTTATTTTTTTCCCTCTAAAGCTAAAAATGATTTTGTTTGAGCAAAAATATCGTCACAATCCCCTTTAATTTTTGATTCAAATGCATCAATTCTTGTTTTTATAATGTACTTATCATAAATCGATCTTAAAAATTTCATAATTGGGTTTTCTTCCCATTTATTTTCATAATCTCTTTCTAAATATCCTGCAACTTTTATTTCAAAATTGCCTTTATTTGTTCTTTTCTTATCTCCATTTGAATCTTGAACTTCAACAGAAGTTAAAGCAAGTAATCTAAATTTTGCCTTTATTTTTATTCTAAAATAATCATTAAGTTTTTTCGTGCATTCCCATTCAATTTCAATATCTTTTGCATCACCTTTAAGTTTTTCAACATATTTTTTTTCAACTATAAAATAACCGCTATCTTCATTAATATATTCATAAAGAAAATTGTATAAATTTTTAAAATCAAATAAACCATCATGAGCTACTTTTCCTTCACAAATTTGATCTATATCTCCCATTTTTTATTTTATTCAAAGCCAATCTTCATTTAAATATTTTTTCTATATCTCAAAGAGGCACAAAAATCAAACAAAAATATAAAATGCACTGGCCGGGATTCGAACCCGGGTCACAACGTTGGCAACGTCGTATACTAACCACTATACTATCAGTGCACGATTTATATCATTTATTCAAATTAAAACAATTTTTAAAAGTTTTTATTTAATTATCCCACACATTATTTTAGTATTTTGTATTATTCTTCATTATTTTAGTATTTTGTATTATTTTATATTGTTCTATATTATTCGAGATTATTTTATATTGTTCTATATTATTCGAGATTATTTTAATTTTCTCATTATTTCATGTTAGTTTAGATAATTAAAGTTAATTAAAATAAATTAAAATAATCTAAAAAATAAAGCAAAAAAGTTCTCGGAAAAACATCCTTAAAAATTGATTCAATACAACCACTTGTGGTTTGTTCCTACTTCCCCGAGAGTGCTCGACGAGCAAAGATTTAAATACTATTTGTTGTCTATAATAACATAATATTATATAATATTAAATTAAAAGGAGGCAAAAAATGGGATCAGTAATTTTGAAAAACGCTGTTAAGAGAAAACCAGGCTACCTTTACTACATTGACGGAAAAGGAAATGTATGTGAAGCAAAAATGGCAAGAGGCGGAAGAAAGAAAAAGAAGACTAAGAAATAAGCTTCTTTTAAATTCTAATTTTTTTCTTTTTTTCTTTTTTATATTTTTTTAATAATCTTAAATTTTTATTAAGATTTTATTAAGAAATAGGTTATATATTAAATTTATTTATTTATTATATGAACAAAAATAAATTTGCATTCTTTTTTGGATTGATTTTTATTATAGTTTTAATTATAATTGGGCTGGGAATATTATGGTTTTTTATGTTATATACCTCGAGTAATACTTTTTATCATGGAAACAGAAATTTGTCCTTAATTGCTTTAACTTTTGACGACGGGCCATCAAATAAAACCTTAGAAATTTTAGAAATACTCAATAAAGAGAATATTTCTGCTACTTTTTTTGTTAATGGTGTTAATATCCAAGAAAATTCTGAAGTATTTACTAAGCTAGTCAATAGCAAAAATGAAATTGGGAGCCATAGTTATGAGCATAAGATGTTAAGTTTTCTAAATCAAAATGAAATTAAAACCAATATTAAAACAAATGAAGAATTATTTAAAGAATACAATTTCTCAAGCAATTTATTTAGACCGCCATATTTTTGGAGAAGTTGGTTATTGGATGTTGAACTAAAAAAGTTAAATCAGAAAATGATTCTTGCAGATGTTAACCCTGAAGATTATAAAGATATTACTACCAAAGAAATTACAGAAAATATATTAAAAAATACTAAAAATGGTTCAATAATTTGTCTTCATGATCATTTTTATTATATTCAAAATTCAAATAATACCCTTGAATCTTTAAAAATAATTATTCCTGAATTAAAAAAGAGGGGATTTAAATTTGTAACTGTTTCAGAATTATTAAAAGAATAAATTATTAAATATTCTTTATTTTGATTATATATGCAAAATAATAAAAATTTATTACCAAAAAAATTAATCTCAAAAGAATTAATTTGTTTGGGTATTGAAAGCACAGCACATACATTTGGAATTGGAGTAATGACTAGTTCTGGAAAAATTCTTTCAAATGTAAAGGACATGTATACTAATGAAAAAGCAGGAATTATTCCAATAGAAGCAGGAAAACACCATAAATTAGTATCTCAGAAGATATTAGAACAAGCATTAAACGAAGCAAAAATTTCATTAGATAAAATTGATTTAATTGCATACTCTCATGCACCTGGATTAGCTCCGTGTTTAAAAGAAGGAACATTGTTTGCAAAAGAACTTGGAACAAAATTAAAGATTCCTGTTATTCCTGTGAATCATTGCATTGCCCATTTAGAAATAGGTAAATTAATTAGTAAAACTAAAGATCCAGTTTTTTTATTTACTTCTGGAGCAAATACTCAGATAATAAGTTATTCTGCAAAAAAATATCGAGTTTTTGGAGAAACATTAGATATTGGCGTAGGAAATTTTATTGATAACTTTGCTAGATCTATTGGAATTGGTTTCCCGGGCGGTCCAAAAATAGAAGCAATGGCATTAAATGGAAAAGAATTAATTGAACTGCCGTATACCATCAAAGGAATGGATATTGCTTTTTCTGGATTATTAACTAATTTAAAGCAAAAATATAATTCAAAAAAATATTCTTTAGAAGACTTATCTTTTTCATTGCAAGAAACTGCATTTGCAATGTTGGGAGAAGTAACAGAAAGAGCAATGGCACATTTGCAAAAAAAAGAATTAGTTCTAATTGGGGGAGTAGGAGCAAATAAAAGATTTTGTGAAATGTTAAAAATTATGTGCGAAGAAAGAGATGCAAAATTTTTCTCAGTTCCATTAGCATTAGCAGGAGATCAAGGAGTAATGATCGCTTGGTTAGGTATATTAATGTATAGTAAAAACAAATCAAAATATATTAAAACAAAACAAAGTAGAAATCTTGATTTTGATTCAACAGAAAGAGTAGATGATATTAAAGCGTTTTGGGTTGATGACTAAGTTTAATTGAATAATTAATTAGTTAAAATGTGTTTCTAAACCGAATATTTATAAACTTGATTTTTCTCTTGTTTCCGAGGATATTAATTTGTTACCCACTACTAGTTATAACATAAAACCGAAAAAACAAAAGGTTTATAAAGGTGTGATAACTTTGAAATAGTAACATATTTGGTGATGATTGATTAAGATTTTTTGCATAAAAAAGTTGAAATCAATTTTACCAAAAAAAGTTAAATTAAATATACCAAAAAAAATTCAAAAAAAATGAAAGCAAAAAACCTTTTCGTAAGCATTTTTGTTTTCTTAGCAATTTGCATGTCCTTAACAGCTGTTTTTGCTGAAACCTGGACTGCTACTTCCTCAGACATACAATCTTTTAGAGTTTATGTTGATGGAAATTTGGTATGGACCGGAAATTGTGAGATTTCTTCAAGTGGTTCAAGTGATGTATCAAACTACTGTTCAACAGTACAAGTTGCAACACCTGCATTAACTAGAGGAGAAATTCTTCCAGTAAAAGTTGTTTTTACTTCAGCAGAAGATCTTGACAACTTAAAATTGAAAGTCTATATCAACGGCTATAGGGAAGATTTAGAAGATGAAACAGGATTTTTCGATGTCTTTGAAGGAAATCAGTACAGCAAAGATTTGTCAATTAGATTGCCTGCAGACTTAGACGCTTTGGACCATTATACATTATATGTAAAATTAGAATCAAACCAAGAGTTAACAGGAGTTGACGAAGCAAAGATTGATTTGTCTGTACAAAGAGTTGCAACTGAATTGAGCATGTTGAATGTTGAATTGCTTACACAGCAAGATTCATTCAAACCTGGCAGCATTGTCTACGCAGACGTTGTTGTTAAAAACACCGGTAATCATGACACAGATGATTTATTTGTTAAATTATCTATTAGTGAACTTGGGGTTAGCAGAACTCTTTATTTAGGAGATCTAGTTCCAGTTGATTGCTCAAGATGCGACAAAGAAGATACAAAGAAAGTCTCAGTAGCATTAACACTTCCACAAGGAAAAGTTGGTACATTTACTTTAGAAACAGAAGTCTACAATGATGATGTATCTGTTAAAGAATCAAAAACTATAACAGTACAAAGCCCTGCAAGCATTAGTATCCTTCCACAAATAACTTCAAATGTTATTGGACAAGGAAAAACAGGAACATACAATATTGTTTTATCTAACACAGGAGACAGTGCGGAAACCGTATCTGTTAATGTAATTGGATTAGAACAAATAGCAACATATCAAATTACCCCACAAACATTCACATTGAATGCTGGTGAAAGTAAAATTGTAACCGTTGCAGTATCTGTTGATAAAAATGCAGCAGAAGGAGACCATGTATTCTTAGTAAAAACAACTTACGGCGGAAACTCAAAAGAAATGCAATTTGAAACAACTGTAAAAGCAAACGTTATTGATTGGGGATTGATCTTCACAATAATTGGAATTGTTTTAGCAATTGTAATCATTGTATTACTAAGTTTAGCTATCGCTAAGAAAAACAAAGTTGAAGAAGAAACTCCTGAAACTTATTACTAAATTTAAATTTATTTTTTATTTTTTTCTTTTTTTATTTTCAGGATTTCTCTTTTTTTTCTTTTAAAAATTTATTCAAGAATAATTATTAATTTATCTTCTAATTTAAATAATTTTTAATTTTTTCTCCTTATTAAAACTCTATTTCTGGTCGCATATCACCATTATGTATAATATAGACATTAGGCTCTCTATCATGAAAATTGACATTTCTCTGACTGTTAGCTATTTTATTATAAATCTTATCAGTCAAATCATCTTTAGCTTTCAAGTAGTTCATATCCAATTTCATCTCCAACTTCATTGAGTCCATGTCTTGTTTCATTGAATCCATTTTTGAGCCCATTTCTTGTTTCATTGAATCCATTCTAGAATCCATTGAAGTTTCAAGCTTGTCAACCTTC
>CAYUCT010000015.1:0-11601 GCA_964443565.1 Candidatus Woesearchaeota archaeon | reverse complement strand
AATAACCAAAACCTTTTTAAGTATCCTAATTGATTAACATTTAGATAAATTTAAAGTATGCACAAAGATATAAGGGGAATAAAAAATGCAAGAATGGAATGGGGATAAACCAATTTTAGAAAGAATTGAATTTAATCCGGATTTAGAAAGAAAATTAGATCAATATCTTACAAAAGGATATTTTATTGATAAAAATAAAAAGAAATATATTTTTAAAAATAAATTAAACGATATTAAAATTATTTCTGAAGATTTAATCCATTTTTTAGGTTTAAAAGATAACTTTACAAAAGAAGATTTAAGAAATGCAGATGGTTTCATTGAAATTTCAGAAGATATATACGCAAACGTCGGATATTTGTCTTTATGCAAATATTCCAAGGGACAAGTTTATCAAGTAGCATATTACACTAAGAAAAAAAATTCTCTATTTTATAATACTCTTGATGAATTTGGAGATTATGAGATAGAAACAAATTTTAAAGTTATACAAAAGATATTAGACCATCATCAAAATAATCGTTTAAAAAGAATAGATTCAATTGAAAAAATGAACATAACAGAATTACTCACATTAACAAATTCTTTAAAAAATAAAAATGGAATTGATATTATACATAAAAGAATTGGAAAAAATAAAACCCCTTATATTGGATTTTGGTCTGATAATCGTGAATACATTAATCTTATTGATGAAAAAAGAAATATCCAGTATCAATTAAACAAAAGATTAGAAAATATATTAAAAAGAGAAATAAAGAAAAATAATAATTCTGAAAAAGAGATAAAAAATGAAGAATTAGCAGAATTTTTAACAACCTTCTTAGGATATCTTGGAGAAAATGGAATGAGATATAAAACAAATAATCAAACTGGCGAAATAAAGATCTTAGATTATAATCCCGGATTAAAATTATAAAGATTATTTTTTAAATATACTTTTTAAGACAGACTTATTTAAATATTATTAAGAGGATATATTCTTTAATGAAAGCACACCAGATTCAAGGTTATTAATTCAGGGAGAAATTTTTAGAGATATTTTTGAATTATCTCTTTTTTATTCTTATGAAAAAAGAAAATGAGGAAAGCAATAAAAAATGCAAATTCTACAACCGGATTAAAAGCAAAATTAATCTTACAAGAAAATTTATCCCCCAAAAGTTATGATGACATTCAAGAGTTATTAGAAATCTACAAAGACCACATAATTGAATTTGAAAATTATAAGATAAATTTGGGAAATATTCCCCATCGTAATACTCTAATTTGGGAAGTTAGAAAATATTAATTTTTTGTACATTATTTTTAATACTTTTATGATTTATTCTTTATTACCCATTATTTACTTTTTATTCTCAAATTTCTTCTTTAATTTAACAATCTCTTTTTTTAAATTTTCTAAAGAGATTTCTTCCAAATTTAATTTTTGATATTCCTGAACCAATTCATTTAATTCTTCTTCTTTAATATTTTTAGGCAGATATCCAAATAAGTAATAATAAATTATTGAAGGATTACAAAAGCTATATGCGTGATAAACTCCTTCTTTAATTAAATCTTGAAAAGGAAAAATTCTGCATACTGCTGGTCTTACAGGATAAATCTCACAAGTTTTATTTTGTTCATCTCTAAAAATACAGGGAAGATTTTTTAAATTAAAATATCCAGATTTGGCTTGTTTAACATATTTTTGTTTAAATTCTTTATGACTTATTCCAAGATATTTTGAAATTTTTTCTAATTCTTCTTTGGATATGGAAATGGGATTACTGTGATTACAGCAATTTCCACAATTTTCACATTTAAATCCTTTAATCAAAGATAAAGCATTTTCTCTTGCTTTTTCAATATTATTAAATTTAGTAATATGAATATTTCCCTTATCTTCTTGAATTTTAAAAAAAAGTTTTTTTAAATCCAAAATTAAATTATCTTTCATTTCTAATTTTTTAAAATTTATCTAAATAGATTAAAGAGAAATAACTTTGGCCATCCAAGTTTAGGTATTCGAACTATTGCTTTTCCAACAATTTGGTCAGGATAAATTCTGTATTCATAAGACAATTGACCATCATTATGGTCCCCTTTTGTGGAATAATATTCATCCGTTTTATTAATTATTCGATGGATTATTGGTGTTGCTCCTTCCATAACCTTAAAAACAATTACATCTCCTTTTTGATAAAAATTTTCTTTGTTTCCTTTAATTATAATTACATCTCCCTTATACAGCCCAGAATTCCAATCCCAAGAAGAGATTTCTTCTTTAGAAATATTCTTTTCAACATACCATTCGCCATGAAGAGCATACCATGAATCAAATACTCCTTCATGCTCCATGCTTCCACTTTCAATTATCACAAATGGAAGTTCAGTTGAAAGTATTAAACCCATTAAAGGCATAAAAATAAACTTTGCAATAAGAAATATTAATAAAAAAGAAACAATCCAACTTAAAATACTATTGTCTTCTAAAAGAAAATATTTTATTTTTTGAAATGTGCTTTTATTTTTTTCATTTACTTGATTTTTATTCTTTTCTTTATTTTTTTGTTTCATTTTATTATTTAAAATTAAAGATAAACACTCTTAAAAAGTTATCTTTATAAAATTTTTATATCAAATCTTAATTGATATTTTCTTGGACCAATTTCTCTAACTTTTTTTAATTTAACAATTTTATATTTTATTTTTGCTTTTTTTGCTTCTTCTTCTATTTTTTTATAACCTTCTTCAATATGATCACAATATAAAAAGTCATAAAAATAAATTATTGTTCCTTTTTTTGAAACCATAAATGCCTCTTTTAAAAAAGATTCTTTTAATTGTGGTCTTGCCATAATTATTTTATTAAAAATAATTTTTTTCTTTCTAAAAACCGGACAAATTCTTTTAACATCCCCTTGAATTGCCTGACAATTTTGAAGTTTGTTTAATTTAATATTTTCTTGCGCGTATTTTGTTGCTTCTCTATTTAATTCAACACAATAAATTTGTTTTGCCTTAGAATATTTTGAAATGACAATACCATAAGGTGCAACCCCCGAAAACATAACTAAAACCAAATCATTTTTTTTAATTTGCTCAGCAATTTCTTTTCTATCGGCACCCAATCTAGGACTGAAATAACAGGTTTTAATGTTTAATTTCATCAAACAATTATTTTCTCGATAAATTGTTTCTTCTTTTTTTTCTCCAAAAATAAATTTAACATCTTGTTTTCTTAATCTCCCCTTAAATTTTCCCCGAGCATAAACTGTTTTAATATTAGTATTCTTTTTTAAAATATCTTGTGCAATTTTTTTTGAATTTTCTTTAGAATCTCTACGAATTTGAACAATTGCAATATCTCCAATAATATCAAATGAATGTTTCATCTTAGATATATTTCTTTTTTTATTTTTTATATCTTGTTTTTTCATTTTTTATTTTAAAATTAAGTTTTATTAAAGAAAGTCATAAAAATTCCACATCTAAAGGCAAGGAATAATAAGTTGGTAATTCAATTACTCTCGCAGGTTTTAATTTTAATAATTTTATGATTTCTATTTTTTTGGGATTATTGATAATCAGTTTAGAAGTAATAAATCTTGAATTAACCTTATCAATTATTAAATCTTCTTTTTTTATTCCAATTTTTTCTAATATTTTTCTTTTATTTTCTAAGATTTTTATTAATTTTGTTTTTTCTCTAAAAGAAATATTTTCAATTTTATTTTCATAATTAAAACTGGGATATAAATTTTCTAAGTAGATTATATTTCTAAATAAATCCCCATAAGGAGTAATACTATCAAATTTGGTCTTTACTTTTTTTGCCCTTAATAACAATCTTTTTTTATATTGAAAAACATTCTTTGTTCTTGCTGTACAAAAATGAACTTTTAATTTAGGAAATTTTTGATTACATTTTTTTAATATTTTTAATGCAACATCTTTACTTCCTTTAATGATATACCCGGTATAATCATTTTTATCAATTTTATATTTCATTTTTTCAAAACTTTCTAAATTAGAATCTGAAACTTCTAATTCGTTTAAATTAACAAAAGAAATTATTTTATTTTTAGATAAATAATCAATTATTTGCATTGATTCTTTAAATTTATTTGGTATACTAGGAATTTCTAGTCCAATATCCCAAGAAAATTCTTTTGCAAGAGAAATTTTATCTAAATCTTTTTGAATATCTTTTTTAAACAAACTTGGATGAAACCTTACTTCATCAACTCCTGCTAAAAACAATTTTTTTAATTTTTCTCTAGATAATGTTTCAGGAATAAGATATACATGAATGTGAAATTTTTCTTTTTTTAAATTTTTTACCTCTTTTATGCCTCTTACCTTTTTTGCATTTTTTGTGTCTTTTATGTCTTCTATGTTTTTTGTATCTTTTACATTTTTTAGATCGTTTACGTTTTTTTCAAATTCTTTTTTCATGCCTTTAATAAAATAAATTGTTCTATCTAAATTTTCTAAAGGGTCTCCGCCAGTAATTCCCATTCCAGATGCAGAATTTTCTTTTGATTCTTGGATTAATTCTCTTAATCCAATTTTAAAATTTTTAGAAATTTTTCTTTCATTTGCCCAAATAATGTCTTTATCTTTTCTTTTTTCACTTAAGGGACAATAAAAACAATTTCTACTACAAATTCCAGTTACAAATAAAACTAATTTTCTTCCTTGAACACAAAGTTTACATCCTTTCACAATTCCATTAGAACAATAAGAAAGATAATCTGTTTTTTTAATTTTAGATTTAAACATTTTATTTATCTATTTATTTTAAACATTTTAAACATTTTAAATATTCTAAACATTTTAGATTTTATAACAACCATTTAATATTACTTAATCTTCTAAGAAGTATTTTAAGGCTTCTTTTATTGTTCCAACTTCTTCTATTTTAATTCCAACTTCTTCACTAACATTAATTCTTTTAGGAATTTTTTCGGTTGTGCAAATTTCTGAAGTTCCGATAGGCTCACAATGCTCAATTGTTTCATATGAAACGTCGCTATTTTGAGATAATGGAACTAAAAATAATTCTGCTCCATTCTCTTTTGAAGCATTTGCCTTTGATAATATTGAATTTACTGGCCCAATCGTTCCATCATGATTGACTGTTCCAGTAATAATTACATTTTCTTTAATTTTTTTATTTTCTAACAACGCAATTGTTGCAATTGTTATTGCTGCCCCTGCAGATTCTCCGCCAATTAAAGAAGCATTTGCTTTAATTGTATAAATAATATCTAAATTTTCTGTTTTTACTCCGGTTATTTCTTCGGCGACATATTTTGATTTTCTTATACTCTGTTGTGTATCTTCCCAAAATAATAATCCATCAATATCTACTAATGTTCTACCTGTTCCCGGATATGTTTCTATTTTAATAGTTGTTAAATATCCGGTATCATTCTCATCTACTGCTGGAAGATACATCATAACACTAGAATAATTTCTTAAATAAACCGGAATTTCATTTTGAAAATCTATTTGATTATTATCTTTATTTTTAGAATAATCCTTTAAAAGAATTATTAAAACAATCGATAAAATAATTAAAGTTATTAAAAAGAAAAAAATAAACTGATTATTATTCCATTTTTTAGTATTAGTTTTTTTAGGAACTTTCTTTTTATTTTTCATGATTACCTCTTTTTATTCTTATTTCAAACATTCAAACCTACAAACCTGTTAACATATAAACATTCAAACCTACAACGTGCAAACATCCAACGTGCAAACATACAAACATGCAAACATACAAACATGCAAACCTATGAGCCCGCTGTGACTCGAACACAGGACCCCTGCCTTATCAGAGCAGTGCTCTAACCATCTGAGCTACGGGCTCAATTTAACAAACATAAAACAAAAAGTTTGTTTATAAGTTTTTTGTATTCCAAATTATTTAAGGATTATTTAAATTTTATTTAAATTATATTTAACTTTTATCTAGATTAAATTTAAATTCTATCTGAATTATATTTAAATTATATTTTAATTAAATGTAGATTATAGCAGGATAATATTATGGTGTTATAATATCCCAATATCCAAATACTTTTTTTTAACTTATTTCTCATTTATTGGTTTATTTATTATTTCATTTATTCTTTCTGGATTTTCTTTTCTTGCAGCCATATAAATCTCATAAAATTTATCTACATTTTTTCTGGATACAAAATCATGAAATCTAAAACCTCCTCCAAAAGATTTGGGAATATGCATTAATTCATGAATTAATGTTTTTATTTGATCTTCTTCAGAAAGTTTATCAAATTTTTCAAAAATAACTTCGATAATATAAAATGCGTCGGTTTTTAATCCTTGTTGCATTATCTTTGGAAGAGCATGACATCTAGCAATAATATTTCTGCTTGAAGTTCCATGACTTTTAACTACTGAAATTCTTTCCATATTAATATGATCAAAATTTAAAACTCGCACAATCTCTTCAATTCTTTTCAAATTTATTGGGTCTTCATAATATTTTATCATTAAGATAAATAAAAGTAAAAGAATATAAAGGTTATGTAATAAATTAAATATTATATTATTTGCTTGCATAATTTTCAAATAGGGTGCAAACAAACAAAAAGGTTTATAAATCAAGTTTTTAATAAATTAATATTCTAAAATGGGAATACTTGGAGCAAAAAAGTTATCAAAAAGAAGACAAAAATTTAGATGGAACTCTTTTAAATACAAAAAAAGAGTAGATAATCTAAAAGAAAAATCAGATCCTTTAGAGGGTGCTTCTCAAGCAAAAGGAATTGTTCTTGAAAAAGTTCAATTAGAAGCAAAACAGCCAAACTCTGCGATGAGAAAATGCGTAAGAGTGCAATTAATTAAAAATAAAAGACAGGTAACTGCATTTGTTCCGGGAAATCTTGCTTCAAAATTTATCGACGAACATGATGAAGTAATTCTTGAATGTATTGGGGGTAAACAAGGAAGAGCAAAAGGAGATATTCCATGTGTTAGATTTCAAATTATAAAAGTAAATAGTCAACCATTAAGTCGGCTCGTCAAAGGCAAGATTGAAAAGGGTAGAAGATAAGGAGAATAAAATGAAAATTTTTGATTTATACGATACAGATAATATTATTATTTCAGATAAAGGATTAGAAAGGTATATTTATTTTGAAGCTAAATTGATGGTAAAGTCAAAAGGGCGAAATCGAGATAAATTTACTAAAGTTAAAACTAATATTGTTGAAAGATTGATTAATGAATTATCTGTTCCAGGACATAGAGGAAAAAAACATAGAATTATAACCAAAGTTTCTGGAAAATATACTCAACAAGCAAAAGTTGTTCTTGAAACATTTAGAATTATTTTAGAAAAAACAAAACAAAACCCTATTCAAATTCTTATAAAAGCTATTGAAAATAGTGCTCCAAGAGACGAAGTTACTGCAATAGAATATGGAGGAGCGAGATACCCCCAAGCAGTTGATTGCGCGCCTACAAGAAGAATAAGTTTAGCATTAAGAAACCTTATTCATGGAACACAAGACAAATCATTTAATAAGAAAAAAAGTTTATCCGAAGCACTCGCAGATGAATTGATTGCTGCTTCAAATAATACTAATGAAAGTGCTGCTGTTTCAAAAAGAATAGAAATAGAAAAACAAGCAGATTCTGCTAGATAAAATTTATGATTGGTTAGTTCAAAATTTTTACTGAAAAATAAAACAAATAAAAAATAAAATGGCAAAAGAAACAAGATTAGAAAAATTTAATCGATTAGTATACCAACAAAAAAATATTAGAAATATTTGTACTTCTGCACATATTCATCACGGTAAAACTGCAATGACCGACAATCTTATGGCCGCTGCAGGAATGATGTCTGCAAAATATGCCGGAGATTTAGACAAAGGAATGATGACCTGGCAACATTCAGATGAACAAGAGAGATTATTAACCGTTGACGCAGCAAACGTTTCAATGGTTCATGAATTTGACGGGCAAGAATATTTAATTAATTTAATTGATACTCCTGGGCATGTCGACTTTTCTGGAAATGTTACAAGAGCAATGAGAGCAGTTGATGGAACAATTGTTTTAGTTTGTGCAAGCGAAGGAATTATGCCCCAAACAGAAACAGTGGTAAGACAAGCATTAAGAGAAAGAGTAAAACCTGTTCTTTTTATTAACAAGTTTGATAGATTAATCAAAGAATTAAAATTAGGTCCAGAACAAATGCAAGAAAAAATAATCAAAATTATCGCAAACTTTAACAAATTAATTGAAAAATTTGCAGAACCGGAATATAAAGAAAAATGGAAAGTAAATATTACCGACGGCAGTGTCTCTTTTGGTAGTGCTCGAGACAATTGGGCGTTATCTGTTCCATTTATGAAAAAGAAAAATGTTTCATTTAAAGATGTTTCAAAAATCTACGAATTAGGCGAACAAGAAATGAAAGATTGGGTATGGCAAAATGCAGCGTTATATGAAGTTATATTAGATATGGCAATAAAACATCTTCCAAATCCTATTGACGCTCAAAAATATCGTATTCCAAAAATCTGGCACGGAGAAGCAGACACAGAATTAGGAAGAAACTTAGCAAATTGTAATCCCAACGGAAAACTTGCTTTTGTCATTACTAAAATTGTAGTTGATTCAAAAACCGGAAAAGAATTAGCTGTTGGAAGATTATTTGGGGGAACAGTAGTTCCTGGAATGGAAGTTTATTTAAATAATTCAAGAACAAGACAGAGAATACAACAAGTATTTATCTATGACGGAATTAAAATAGAATCAATGGAAAAAATTCCTTCGGGAAATGTTTTAGCACTCTCTGGATTAAATGCCGACGCTAGTGAAACATTAACATCTGAACCAGAAACCGCCTTTGAAGAAATCACGCATATATTTGAACCAGTTGTTACAGAAGCTATTGAAGCAAAAACAAATTCTGATTTACCAAAATTAATCTCAGTATTAAAACAAGTAGCAAAAGAAGATCCAAGTATTAAAATTCAGATTAATGAAGAAACAGGACAACATCTTTTGTCAGGAATGGGAGAATTGCATTTAGAGATTGTAACAAACAGAATTAAAACAGAAAAAGGTGTCGAGATAAATACCAGCCCACCAATTGTTGTTTATAGAGAAACTATAACCAAACCAAGTCAGATATTTGATGGAAAAAGTCCAAACAAACATAATGTTTTCTTTATACAGGTAGAACCATTAGAAGATGCAGTTTATCATGCAATCAAAGAAGGAGAAATTTCCGAAGGCAAAATTAAAAAGAAAGATGAAATTTTATGGAATAAACTCTCTTCTTTAGGAATAAGCAATGAAGAATCAAGGCAATACAGACAGATTTACAAGGATTGTGTTCTATTAGATAAAACAAGAGGAATTGTTCATATTGGAGAAGTCATTGAATTAATAATGGATGCTTTTGAACAAGTCATGAATCAAGGACCATTAGCAAGAGAACCATGTACTAAATTAAAAATTTCATTAATGGATACTAAACTTCACGAAGATGCTATTCACAGAGGTCCTGCACAAGTTCTTCCAGCAGTAAGAGACGCAATTAAATTTGCAATGCTTGACGCAAAAGCGGTCTTATTTGAGCCATTCCAATCCTTAAAATTTGAGGGCCCAGTAAAATTTATGGCAGAAATGAATGCAATAATCCAAAGTAAAAGAGGACAACTATTAAATGTTAAACAAGAAGGAGAACAAATAGACATCGAAGCTAAAATGCCTGTTTCCGAAATGTTTGGATTGAGCAATGATTTAAGAAGTGCAACAGAAGGAAGAGCAACATTCTTTTTAACAGACCAGTCTTTTGAACAAGTTCCAAGAGATTTACAAGAAAGAATAATCAAACAAATTAGAACAAGAAAAGGATTAAGTCCAGAACAGATTTAATTCTTTTAATTTAGAATTCTTAATAAAATTTAGTTTTTAGATTAAATATTTAAATTAAGTTATTTTTAATTTAAAATGGAAGAAAAACAAAAAAGAGAAAAAGAAGAATATATCAAAAAATTAATTGATTCTAAAGAAGACATTTTAGCATTTCAAAAAGAATTAGAAAAAATAAAAGACAAAGAAATAATCAATGCATCAACCGAAACAAAATTTGATTTAGCCAAAATGAAATATTATTCTTTTTTGAACAAAAAACCATTAGATTATTTAAAAGAAAAATATGGCCGCCAAAATTTAAAGTCAACAGGAAGAATAATCAAAATTTCTAAGAGAGCAGAAGAAGTTGCAAATAAAGATAATTCTATAAAAAATATTTTGGGTAAATTTAAGGAACATATAAAAGATTTAGCAAAAGAAGATTTAGATAATTATAAAAGTGATGAAAAAATTGGAAATTTTAATATTTTAAGAATCAATGAAAAATATCGCCTTGTTTGGAATTATAATAAAAAAGAAAAAACTTTGGAAATTTTAGATTTATTATATCATACTTCTAATGAAGAATATGGAAATTCAAAAACAGCAAATTGGATTTCTAAAATAAAAAAAGGAATAATAAAAGAAGATTATTATAAAAAAATTGGATATGCAATTGATCCAGTACTAATTACTTAAAAAAATTTATCTTTGATGACTTATCATCTTTTTTTGAAATAACCAATTCATATTAACAAATGCATTTTCTACCTTTATTTGCAAGGAGTCATAATTTTTAGGTATTTCAATAGAAACAAGTATCTCCTTTGAAGAAAAATCAGACTCATTTTTTTCTTGGTGATTTAATGAATATGAAGACTTCTCTTTAATCTTTTCTTGAATATTTCTAAGAAAACCAGATTCATTAATCTGCTTTTGATATTCATTTGTAAATGTTTTTTTTACTTCTTTTAAAGACCCAAAATATTCCAATAAAATTGTTCCGGATTTATTTTTCTTTTTATCAAAATTTAAAGATAAATTTTCAAAATAATCTATCTTTTCTTCTTTAAAATAAAAAGATAATTCAAAACAATTTTCATTTTTTTTAATAAAAATTGGAAAATTAAGAGAATCATAAGAATTAAGCAAATTTAAAAATTTCTGATTATCTTTTTCAATAATCTTTTCTATTTGTTCAATTGTAGTATTTATTTTTTTATAAAAAAAGTAATTTGTGATTATTTGAAACATTTTATTTATTTTTAATTGAATTTAATTATTATTTTATCTCTTTTGATTCCATTTTATATTTAATAATTTTATTTTTTTTAGCAAATTTATTTCCCTTCCTAATAATTTTGATGTATTGTTTATGAAATCGTTCTATTGATTTTTCCATATATTTAGTTTCATCTTTTAAATATTGATCATTTGTCTTTTCTGCATATCTTTTTAACTTGGTCGTATAAAAAGCATAAATTGAAACAGAATTTACAAATAATTCTCCGAATTCTTGACTTGACGATTTTTTTCGATTATTCAAAGATTTTTTTTCTTCGTTTTTTTCTTCGTTTATTACTTTACTTTCTATATTTTCATTCATTGTTTGATTTATATTAATTCTTTTTTTAGTATTTAAAACTTTTGCTTATACTAACTATAAAATAGTAACAAAAGAATATATCAAAAATAAAAAAAGAGAAA
>CAYUCT010000014.1:0-12015 GCA_964443565.1 Candidatus Woesearchaeota archaeon | reverse complement strand
CATTTTAATTTAATATTTCAATCCAAAACCTTAAATATCCTATTTTTTTAGCATTTTTATGGTTAAGGGAAAAGAAAGTAATGGATTAGAGTATATCTTAAAAAATAAAGAAACAGTAGATGGAATTTTAAAGTCTTTAGGAATAACCCCTGAACAGGTTTTACTTTTGACCGATATAACTTCTTATTTTAATAAATTTGATATGCATATTGGGAGAATTTATTCTAAGCATATTTTTGGAGAAGAAAACGAAGGAATTAATGAAATTCCATTAAGTGTAAATTATAATCTTGAAAATGTAGATATTAAAGAGGTTTATGCAAATTTAAAAAAGGATTTTAATATACTTTTAGAAAAAACAAATCTTTCTCTTGAAAAAATTCCAGAATATCTTGACTTTAGATTTTATCAAGATAAAGATCATTCTATTAATGTAACTCTTTATTTTAAAAATTATCCCCATACTAAAAAGAGCAAATAATTTTAAATAAACTTTTCTTTATTATATAATGAAATTTAATGAATCTGAAAGATTATTAAGCGAGTATGTTAAAACTTCTGAAATAAAGATGCATTGCTTAGAAGTTTCTCAAATAATGCAATTTTTAGCTAAAGAATTAAATGAAAATGAAGAAGAATGGGCAATTACGGGTTTGCTTCATGATTTAGATTATGAATCTTGTACTATTGAAAGTCATGCAACAAAATGTGCAGAGATATTAAGGGAAAAAACCGATTTGAAAGAAGAATTGATTCATGCGATTCTTAGCCATAATGAAGAATATAGTAAGATAAAAAGAGAAACCAGGATTGATTATGCTCTTGCTGCCTGTGATAATATCTCTGGGATGATTTATGCTTATGCTTTGATGAGAAAGGGATTTCAAGGAATGGACGTTAGGGGTTTAAAGAAAAAAATTAAGGATAAAAGATTTGCAGCAAATGTTAGAAGAGATTTAATTTATGATATTGAAAATGAAAAAGTTGGGATTTCATTAGATAACTTTTTAGATATTGCAATAAAAGCAATGCAAAATATTTCTTCTGAGTTGGGATTTGTTAATTAATTTAGAGTTAATTCCCAAATATACAATCTTTCAAAGAAAAATTTATTTTCTGCAATTTTTTTGAATAGATATTTATTTTTTTTAAATAATCTTTCAATATCTCTGTTTAATGAAGAGGATAATAACAAAATTTTTCCATCTTTCTTTAAATGTTTTTTTGATTGGGTCAAGAATTTTTCTATCAATTCTGTTCCATTTTTTCCGCCGTCTAAATCAATAAATAATATTTTTTTCACCGGAATATAAGGGGGATTAAATACGATTAAATCAAATTTTAAACTTTTGTTTATTTTGGTAAATAAATTTGAGCAAATTGTGAGCAAATTTTTTCTTTTTTTCTTTTTAATTTCTAAATTTAGTTTTTTTATTGCTTCTTTATTAATATCTACCGCATAAACTTTTTTAGAATGTTTGGATAATTCAAATGCCAATATCCCGGACCCGGTTCCCATATCCAATGCAATAGTTTCTGAGCCGATTTTTAATTTTTTTATTTCTTCTAATAAAAGAAAACTATCTTCTCTTGGAGTGTAGGTATTAGAATTCATTATTTTATAGAAACTTTTTCAATATTAAAGAAAATTTTTATCGCATTTGTTAGTTCTTTTAATCTTAATTTGTCTTTTCCTATAAGCATTGCTTTGACTTTTGAATTTGTGTAAATATCTAATTCCCCATTAATAACTTCGGTTTTTCGATGTGTTAGCGGATAAATTAAATTGGTAACAAAATTATTAATTTCAGTATCGTTATCTTCTTTAGGCATAGCAATTATTCTTATTTTTCCAATTTTACTGCATAAATTCATAAATTTGTCTCTAGAAATTCTTTTTATTGCATTACTCGGAACAACAAAAACAGTAACATAATTATAATAAAAACATGATCTTGCCTTAACCCCGGTTATTTTTTCAAAAAGATTTATATTTTGGATATCTTTAATTTCCAATTTGCCTTTCATATTTTTATTTTAGCCCTCTTTTGCTTTATTTTTTTCCACTATTTTTTTCTTTCTTATCTTTCTTTACAATTTCTTTTTTTTCTTTCTTTTCCGTAATTTCTTTTTCAGAAGATTTTTTTTGAGAAATTTTCTTTTCTTTTTTTTCTACTATTTCTTCGTCTTCTTCCGAAGTTGTATCCTTCAAAGAGTCTGCACTAGTTTTAACACCCACAGCAGAAATTAAAAATGGTTTTTTGCAAATTTCTCTTAATTGTTCTTTGTTTAAATCCGTATTAATTAAAGAAATCTTATTTTCTTTTGAAATTTTTTCTAATTCTACTAAAAGTTCTTTTAGAATGTCTTTTGAAATATAAATTTTTGTTATTTCTTTTTTCTTAACTGCTTTTTCAATACCCTTTAAGCCAATAATAAAATCTCCTTTTTTTGTTTCTTTGTTAAATGCAATTGAATCAAAATTTATTTTTGTCATTTTATTTTTCTTTATTTATTTTGTTTATTGTTATATATTAACTATAGATTTTTGCTTATATACCTTTTTATTTGCTTTTTGGTTTTTTTGTTTTTTCTTCTTTTTCTGTGTCTTTTTTAGAAGCAAAAGTATTAATTGCATCATCTCCTGCTAATTTTACAATTAATCCTGGTAATCCTGTTCCAATTGGCACCGGTTGATTTAAGATTAAGTTTTCTACAACACTTACCAAGTGGTCCTTTGAACCATTAATTGCAGCATTTACAAAATGTTTTATTGGAGTTTCAAAAGAGGCTCTTGCTAAAATTGAAGATTTATCTTCAATAATTCCGATTCTTGTTACTCCTTTTACTTTTCCATTAACTGTCATTGCATCCGAAATTAATTTTGTATGCTTTTCACTAATATCCAACCCTTGTTTTTCAAGAACTTTTTTTACTTCAATGATTATTGTTTGTCTAGCTGCTTCTATTCCAAAAACATTTGCAACTTCATGAATATTATTTGTTGTTGTTTTATCTGGGTTAACATGTTTTATTTTTAATACCTCTTCAAGGTTTGAACCAGCAGTTAATATAACATACTCCCCATTCTCTTTCTTTACCGGTAATACTTGGACAATTCCTTTAACTCCGGAAATAATTGTTTGTTTTATTTTTTCTTTTAATTTGTAAAGTTTTTTGAAATCTTCTTCTTTTATTTTTGGCGTAATGGTCAAAATTTCTTCATCTCTTTTTACATTTACTTCTGCTTGACTTAGTACTTCGGATATTTTTTCGGAATTAAGATGGAATTCTTTCAAAAATTCTTTATCTAGTTTTATTTTTATTTTTTTATTTACAAAATCAATAGAAATTTCTTTGGTTACATCCACAAGTTTTACTTCTTTAATTTTTGTTGCAAGTTTTCTTGCTCCTTCTTCATTATTTTCTTCTTTTTCAAGATAAATTTCCATAGAAGGTGTTGAAGGATTTTTTCTTGCATCAAATATTTCAATAAGTCTTGGAAGTCCTAAGTTAACCTGCATCTCAGAAACTCCTGCGAAGTGGAAAACGTTCAAGACCATCTGTGTTGATGATTCTCCAAAACTTTGAGCAGTAATTAAACCAACGGCTTCTCCAGGGCAAACTTTTCCATTTTCAAGATGTTCTTTTGAAACATCAATGCCGTCGTCACCGTATAAAAATTGAATTACTTGTGAATTAGAATCTCTTACGGTTCCATCATATTCTACTCTTATGTCTTGTAATGCATTTGCTAATCTTCTATACAAATATCCAGATTTTGGTGTTCTTAATGCAGTATCCATCAGTGAATCTCTTCCAGTAATTGCAGTAAAGAAAAATTCATCGGGATTTAATCCGCCCAAGAAACTATTATCAACAAATCCGCCTGATTTTGGGGATAATTCATTAGGTTTATAGAATGGTAATGTTCTGTTATGATAACCAATATTAATTCTTTTACCCCATAAAGACTGCTGTCCAACAACACACGACATCTGAGTTAATTGCAATAAATTTCCTTTTGCTCCACAAATAGTCATTAAATATGCTGGATTGTCTTTATCTAATCCTTTTTTAGCAATTACTCCTACTTTTGTTCTTACTTCATTTAAAGTTTGCATAATTTTAATTTCTCTACTTTCTTCTGCACTTTTTCCAGGAATAATTTCAAGACTTTTATCATAATATGATTCAATAATCTCTTCTGTTTTCTTTTCTGAATCTTTTATAACTTTTGCGGTTTCTTCTTTTACTTCTTTTGAAATTTTAATATCTTGCAATGAAAGTGTTAAACCATATTTTGTTAAATATAAGATTCCTAATAAAAATGCTTTTCTTAAGAAAATCATTGTTTCTTTTCTTCCAACTTGTTTATCCATATCCCTAATTAATGCATTTGTTTCTACACCAATTATTTTTTCATCAATTATCCCCGAAATTAATTTTCCATTTTTAATACTAATATATGATTGATTTGGACAATTTTCTTTTTTACAATTATTATAATGTGGGCAATCTTTTCCTTTACAACTTTTTGTTTTAGCTTCAAAATTAACGTTTGGAAGTAATAATGAAAAAATTTCTTTACCCGAAAGATTTTCTTTTAATGAAGCAAGTTTATCTTCATCTACTCCTGCTAAAACTAATAATTGTGTTGCTATTGCTTTTGAGATTTTTTCTTGAGCAGTTAATAAATATAATCCTGTAACAGAATCTTCAATACAACCAAATACATTTGCATTTACTTTTGGAGAAATTAAATTTTTTGAAACATCCATTAATATTCCAGCTTCTACTCTTGCTTCTTCTGTTTGTGGAGCATGAACATTCATTTCGTCTCCATCAAAATCTGCGTTATATGGGAATGTTACTGCTGGATGAATTCTAAATGTTCTTCCTGGAAGAACTTTTGCTTGATGAGACATTAAACTCATTCTATGCAAACTTGGATGTCTATTAAATAAAACAACGTCTCCGTTTCTCAATGTTCTTTCTACAGAATATCCTTCTGTGACTTCTTCAATTAATTGTTCTCGTGTTTCTTCTGTAATTCTTTTCTTTTTTCCGTCGGGTCTTAAAATTCCTGGAGCATTAGGATAATCTTCTTTTTTTAATAAATCTTTTAACATTTCAAGATTATTTGTTGTTACTCTTTCAGGAACAGTTAAAACTTTTGCAATTTCATAAGGAATACCAACTTCATTTAAATTAATAAATGGGTCAGGAGAAATAACAGTTCTAGAAGAATAGTTTACTCTTTTTCCAGCTAAATTATGCCTAATTCTTCCTTCTTTTCCTTTTATTCTTTCAGTAATTGTTTTTAATGGTTGTCCTGATCGATGTCTTGCTGGAGGAATGTTTGAAATATTATTATCAAAAAATGTTGTGATATGATATTGTAATAAATCCCATAAATCTTCAATAATTACTTCTGGTGCTCCGGCATTTAGATTTTCCCATAATCTTTGATTACTTCTTACAATATCAGATAACTTATGTGTTAAATCATCTTCTGATCTTTCTCCTGTTTCTAAAGTAATACTTGGTCTTACAGTTACAGGTGGGACGAGTAATAAAGTTAAAATTGCCCATTCTGGTCTGCAAGTTTTAATATTAATTCCAAGAACTTTTAAATCTTCATCAGAAATTTTTGAAAGAATCTCTCTAACTTCTGTTGCAAAAATTCTTCTTTTCCCCATATAAACACTGGAAGGTTTTTCCAATTTTATTTTTTCTTGTTCTGCTTTACAATGAGGACATTTTTTTACAGTTTTTGCTTTGCTAATTTTTTTATTTTTAATATCTTCTTCTGTTAAAAGAATTTTTCCACATTTCTGACAAGTTGATTTTAAACATAATTCAATTAAGGGAATAAATTTAATATGGAAAACTGGTCTTGCTAATTCAATAAAACCAAAATGTCCTAAACAAGATTTTAAATCATTTCCACAAGTTCTACATCTTACTCCTGGATTAATTACTCCTAGTTTCAAATCCATTAAACCGCCGTCTACAGGATATCCATCCATATCATAAAGTTCTGGAGTAACAATTTTGCAAACAGCATATTTCTTTATATTTTCTGGAGAAAACAATCCGAATTGAATTTCTTTAACTTGTTTTATAATTGGTTTCATTTTATTCTTTAATTATCATCAAATTTATTTTTTAAATTAAATCTTGGGAATAAATGCATTGAAATTAATTCTTCAAATAATAATTTTGAAGCATATGAAATTTCAACTGGTTCTAATTTTTGATTATCACATAAAGGGCAAACATCTTTATTCTTTAATCTGTCGTGTATTCCAATACTTCCACATTGAGGGCAAATATACAAAGTAATATTATCTGAACTAAATCTTTCTTTTAATAATAATGATGCTCCATGTGAGACTAATGCATCTTTTTCCATCTCTCCAAGTCTTAATGCTCCACCTTTTGCTCTTCCTTCTACTGGTTGTCTTGTTAATAATGTAATTTTTCCTGCGGCTCTAACTTGGATTTTATTTGCGACCATATATTTTAATCTTAGATAATACATGCTCCCGATGAATATTCTTGCTTCAAGTGGTTTTCCGGTGATTGGATCATAAACCATTTCTTTTCCATCTTCTCTAAATCCTAAATCAAATAATGATTTTTCTAATTCTTCTGTATTGTTTATTGAAAATGCTGTTCCATCAACTATTTTTCCAGAAGCTGCTCCTGCTTTTCCAGATAATAGTTCCATTAAATAACTTACGGTCATTCTGCTTGGTAAACCATGTGGATTGAATATTAAATCGGGTTTTATTCCTCTACTTGTAAATGGAATATCTTCTTCATTTGCAATAAATCCTAAAATTCCTTTCTGTCCGTGAGGTGTTGCAAATTTATCTCCGATCTCTGGAATTCTTGTGTCTCTTACTCTTATTTGTGCAATCTTTCTTCCTTCTTCATCTGTTGTAATAAAAACACCATCTACAACTCCTTTTTCTCCTTGTTTAATAGATGTTGAATTTTCTTTTTTTGATTTTGCTAATGAAATTTCTTCCATATCAAGCATAAATTTTGGAGGAGAAACTTTTCCGATTAAAACATCTTCTTCAGATAAATCAGCTTCAGGATAAACAATTCCATCATCTTCTAAGAATCTATATTTTTTTTCAGTTCTGTATCCTGTTGTGTCTTTTTCAGGAATGCAAATTTCGTCTGAAAGATTTCCAGTATAAAATAATTCAATAGAACTGTAAGGTCTGAAATATGTGGATCTTGCTAATCCTCTATCAAGACTTCCCTTGTTAATTACTAATGCATCACTCATGTTATATCCTTCATAAGGCATAACTGCGACAATAACATTTTGTCCTGCTGGATAAAAGTTAGCATAATCATAAACAAAACTTCTTACAATTGGTTTTTGTGGATAATGCAAAACGCTTACATCTGTGTCTATTAAATTTGGATAATTTGCAGCATATAATCCGAGAGATTGTTTTTGTGTTTTACTTCCTCTTGCTAGTCTAGAACTCTGGTCATGATTTGCAAATGGAACTAACGAAGTGACAAGACCAAACATTGCGATAGGATCAATTTCTAAATGTGTATGGTCTTTTGTTAAATCTTTTTCAAACATTGCGATAAATAAATTATCTTCTTCAGAAGCATCAACATACTCTATAATTTTATTTTCAACTAAATCATCCCAAGACATTTTTTCACTTAATACTTTATCAATAACTTCTTGCGTTAACATAGATTTTCCATCTTTTACAATTATTAATGGTCTTAATGCTCGTCCAATGTCTGTTGTTAATAATATTGTATCTACCAATGAATCATATCTAACATTAAGTTCTCTTGGAAATTCATTGTTTCTTCTTTTTTCTTTTAAATTTTGAATAAATGCTTGAGAATTATCTGTTTCTCCTATGAAATGTCCGTTGTAAAATATATCTGTAGCCATTTTATTTTTTTCTTTATTTTTTATTTAATGATTTATTTTAAATTATAATTATTTTTTATGATTTAACTAATTTTTATTCTTTTTAATCCAATTTTTTCTAAGGATAAAGCAATTTCTTCATCTGTTTTGTTAGGAATTGTACTTATTTTTACTAACATTGAAAGATTTTTTCTTAAACCAATTGGTGTTCCTTCAGGTGTTTCTGTTGGACAGAATCTTCCATAGTGTGTTGGATGCAATGTTCTTGCTTTAAAGTTTTCTTGTTCAGAAAGTAATAAACTTGTTACTCTCTGTAATTGAGATAATACAGAAAGACAATTTGTTTTATCCATATTCTGAGTTATTCCTTTTTTTTCTCCAACCCATGAACCAGTTGCAAATGCACTTTCTATTCTATGCGAGAATAATGTTGATTTTGCAATACTTTTAATTGAATAGAATTTTTTCTTTTTTGCAATTTTTTGTAAATTATGCTGTAAATCTCTTACAAAAATTGTTAAATTGACTCTAAATAAATCTGCTAAAAGATCTCCAGACATTCTTACTCTTTTATTAGCGTAATGATCTTTATCACTGTTTAATTTTAATTCTTTTGAAATTAAGAATTGTTTTACTAATTTTATTAATGTTACTGCTTTTTCTTTTCTTGAATCTGATTTTGTTCCAATATGTGGTAAGAATGTTGAGTCAATTCTAGATTTTACTCTGTCCAAAATTTCTTTTGGTGTTCCTTGTAATGCCATTTTTTCCGCAATATAATTTAATGCATCTTCTTGACTTTGTATTCTTGCATATTCATATAAATTAACAATTACTGTATCTGAATCTTTTCCGATTAATGCCGCAATTTCTGAATCTTTTGTTAATCCCAATGCTTTTGCCATAACCACAATTGGTACATTTTTAAATCTTGAAAATGAAATATATAAAATTCCGTCTGGAGATTCAGTTATTGCAATAGGAATTCTATAACTCCCTCTTTGTGAAAATAATCTTAGCATTAATCCTTTTGCCCCATTTTCTACAAATGCTTGATTTTGAGCAAGATCTTCAATCATTGTTAAAACTCTTTCATTTCCATTAATAATAAAATATCCGCCTGGGTCTGCTGGATCTTCATAATTACTTATAATCTCTTCTTTGGATTTTCCATTTAGATTACAGAATTTACTTTTTATCATAATTGGAAGTTTTCCCATTTCAACTTCGCTATATTCTTTTTTTCCTAAACTTACTTCAAGATATACTGGTGCAGCGTAGGTTATTTTTCTTAATCTTGCTTCAATTGGCAAAATTGGTTTTTCACTTCCGTCGGATTCAATAATTTGTGGTCTTCCAACCCTAATTTTTCCCAACCATAAATCTACTTCGTCTCTTTGAATTTCTTCATTAAGCATATTAACAATTTGTTGTAATCTTCTTTCTATAAAGTCGTTAAAAGAAACAATATTTGATTCAACTAAAGAACGTTCTTTTAGAAATAATTTAATTAAAGCATGTTCTTTAACATTTTGATTTAAGTAAAGATTATTATTTATCATTTTAAGCAACAACCACCCTATAATAAATTGAAATTTTTTTATCTTCTCCTTTTCTTTCTATCTTGATAACTTCTCCGGGTTCACATCCTTCTGGAAGACCCTTGTCATCAATTTTTATTTTTGGAAGTTGTAAAAGTGTAATATTTAGATTAGAAAGCAATTCTTTGACTTCACTGTCTTTTAATTTTGTGTGTTTTGGTTGAAGAATATGCATTTTATCGTCTATAATTGAAAAATATCAATTTGGGGTATTTATGGCTACAAATATAATATAATGATTAAAACTACCTTTTTAAATATTTCGTTTTATGGTGTGAGTTATTCTATCGTTCTATTTCGCGGGATTATTTTCGCGGGTTCCAATGATCAATGCATGAAGCCCGATATAGGTCTTTTCTTCCAATATCTACAATATTTCTGGTGGTGTTTGTAGATTATTTATCAAAAAATGCACTAGCAACTAAAATTGGAAAATTAATTGTTATATCCCCAAATACTTTAATGCTTTCACCTTTTGCTTTTATTTTTCCCCAAGAAACTGCTTCATCAGGACGGGCGCCAGCATCACTTCCATCTTCTTCAATAGCATTATTTAAATAAACTGCATAATCTGCCCCATTTCTGTAGAGATTTGCATTACATATTGCATGTTTTATTATGCCACTTCCAAGAATTATCATTCCAGTTTTTTCTTTTCCAACATTACTTTCATTTAAATCAATTGTATCTTTGGAAACTTCAATCATTAATTTTTTTCCTTCTGATGTATGCTTGAAAAAATAAATCATATCCCCCAAACTTCCGTCCATAATCGCCGGGCAATAAACAGGGATATTATTTTTCCATGCCCAATAATAAATTGAACTTTTATTGTTAATTTCTTTTCCTAATATTTTTATTAACTCGCTCGGAGAGAGAATTTCTTCTTTGTGTTTTTCTAAAATTGGCAAAATCCATTTTTCAAATTGAATATATCTTGAATTAGGAACAAGAATATTGCCAATTCTATTTATTCCTTTTTCTCTTAATAATTCTCCTGGTTGAGAAAAATTTCCAATCTTAAAATCGCCTAAGCATTTAATTAAATCTTCTTCAACTCCGCCACCAGTTGTTACTAAAACATCGACCAATTTATGTTCAACCAAATATCTGATAATATCTCGGATTCCTGAAGAAACCATATTAGATGTGTATCCCAAATAGATGAATGTTTTTTCTTTTCTCATTTTTTTAACAATTTCTATTGCCCGATGTAAATGGGTTGCTTGAAATCCAGTAGTAGAAAAAGATTCAACTAATTTAGTAAAATCAATACCTCCATTAAAATCATATCCATGAACTGTTTTTCCGTTTATTTCTTTGGATTCTTTTAATATCGCTTCTTCTTGAATTGTTTTTTTCTTTCTTTCTTTCATAATATACTCTAAAAGGATATAGTTTTAAAACTTTCGATATAAATTTCAAAAGTTTGTATCCCCAAATTTTATATGCTAAAAGTTTATATTCTCAAAGTTTATATCTTAAAAGGTTATAATTTGTTCTTTTAGAAATAATTAAGAAAAGGTTGTCACTGCTAAGTTATGATAAATCAAAAGATTTAAATACTATTTATCTTTACTAAATAGTAATTACAAAATAAGTAATAGGAAAAATAAAAAATTTTTAAATAAAATGGTATTAAATAAAAACGAATTAGTAAAAAAATTAAAATATCACTTCGGATTGAATATTTATGAAAGCAAAGTATATGTTGCTTTATTATACAAAAAGATTGCTTCTGTGGGCGAAATAGCTGAAGTTTCAGGAGTTCCAAGATCAAGAGTTTATGATGTTCTAGAAAGTTTAGAAAAACAAGGTTTTGCAGTTATCAAATTAGGAAAACCAGTGAAATATATTGCAGTTAAACCCGGAATTGTTATTGAGAATATGAGAAATAATCTTGCCAAAGAAACAGAAGATAAAATAAAATTAATGTCTACGATTAAAGATACTCAAGAATATAAAGAGTTAGAATCAATTCATAATAATAATGTGCAATTAACAAATCTTCCAGATCTAGGTTCAGCAATAAAAGGAAGACAAAACATTTATACTCATTTGAAAGATGTTTTAAGCACAGCACAAAAAGAAGTAATATTAGTTACTGAAACAAATGCCCTTAAAAATAAACTTTTCTTTTTGAAACCAATTTTTGAAGAATTAAAAAAGAAAGGAGTTTCAATTAAAGTTGCTGCAAGTTCTAGTTTAGAAGATTCTGAAAAAGAATCATTGCATCTGAGTAAAGAGCTTGGGGTTCCAGTTAGAAAAGTTAAATTAAATACCCGAGTTTGTTTAATTGATGGTTCTAAAATGTTAATGTTTTTGAATCCTCATGACGAAGAAGAAGAAAATGATTCTGCAATATGGATAAATAGTGAATATTTTTCAAAAGCAATGCTTACTTTCTTAAATCCTATTTGGAAGAAATAAAATTAAAAAACTTAGATTATTATTCAAATCATTATAAATAAACAAACAAATAAA
>CAYUCT010000013.1:2435-12816 GCA_964443565.1 Candidatus Woesearchaeota archaeon | reverse complement strand
CCCATTGTGCAAGGAGTAAGGAAGAATGCAACAAGTATTCCTGCAATAAATGCTCCTTTAGGGGAAGTTATTTTTGCAACAATCCCTTTCATTTTTGGTCTCCAATTATCTGGAACCTCGGTTTTAAATCCAAATCCACCATAAGAAAAATAATCTTTAATATTAAATGCTCCTAATATAATTCCTAAAACTCCCAGTGATTTGTAAATAATTGTTTTATAAAATCCTAATGAAGAAATTGCTGCAAATGCTTCTACTAAAAATAATCCATAAATCATGTACATAATGAATATTGCAAGAGTAAATGATAATCCTGTTAAAAGAACTTTTTTTCTATTTCGTGGATCTCGTGTTAAAATGGCGACTAATGCTAAAATCAAAACCGCAAGTTCACAAGGATTAACAGAATCTGCTACTGCAAGTGAAAGTATTGTTGGAATTGTTAATGAAGCCATTTTGTGTCTCTTTTATTATTTATTTTAAATTAATCTTTGATGATTTTTAAATTTTTGTTTAAGATTTGTCTTGTTTAATTATTTTTATTGCTTTTCCAGTTATAATCGCTTCCGCAATTTTTTTTCTTGCAGAACTTAATAATCTATGAAACGTTGGTTGTGAGATATTCATTTTTTTAGCACATTCTTCTTGTTCTAATCCTTCTAATTCTTTTAATCTTAGAGATTCATATTCGTCCAATTGCAAAATTATTTCCTTTAAGTCTCTTAAAGGAATTCCCTGTGGTTTAAAATAGGTAATATTTGGATTAAATCCAATTCTCCTACATATTTTTGGTCTTACCATAATGAATAATAATTCATATCCCTTTTTAAATTTTTTCTTGAATAAAAATAAAAAAATAAAAAAAGAAAAAAAGAAACAAATAAAAAGAAAAAATAAAAGAAGAAAATTAAATTTCTTTTAATCTATTTTCAATTTCTTTTTTTTCTAATTCTATTTCTTTTAAGTCTTCTTCTAAAATTTTTTTCTCTTCATCTTTTGTAAGAGTAATTTGTCTTCTGTATCCAAATCCTCTACCCATTCCTCTTCCAATGCATTGACCTCTTCTTCCCCCACAATATCCCATTCCTCTTCCAGTCATTGGGCCGAGTCCATTTGGTCCAGTTCCATCAAAATTTGCCATTTTATTTATCCTCCATAGTTTATTTAGTTATGAATATATATTCATAACATCTATTTAAATCTTTCGTTTTGAATACGTATTCATAATCTTTTAAAGAAATCTAAATTTTTTTGTTTAAATTTTATTCTAAAAGTAAAGAAAAAATCATTATTAAAATTCCAAGAATTATCCCTAATAATTGTAAAAGTGATTGTGAAATTTTTGATTCTTTTTTTAACTCAGGAATTAAATCGCTTCCGGCAATATAAATAAATCCACCAGCAGCAAATGCAACAATAAAATTTGAAAATCCATTAATTTTATTTCCTAAAATTAATGCCAAAATCGCTCCGACAAATGCAGAACAAGCGGTTAAAAAATTATAAAACAAAGCTTTCTTTTTTGTATACTTAGAATAAATTAACACCCCAAAATCACCTATTTCTTGGGGAATTTCATGTGCAATAATTCCAATAGTCGTTGTAATTCCTAAAGGTATAGAAGAGATGTATGCCCCCGCAATAATCATTCCATCAATTAGATTATGAACACTATCCCCAATTAAGTTCATTTTTCCAAGATGGTGTGGATGTTCCTTACTTGTCTTTATATGACAATGTCTCCAATGAATTATTTTTTCAACTATAAAGAAAAATAAAATCCCGCATAAAAAATAAATCCCAACAATAAGACTCGAACCAATAGTTTCTAAGGCTTCTGGAAGTAAATGTAGCATTGCCCCACCAAACAATGCCCCTGTTGAAAAGCTTACTAAAAATAAAATTATTTTTTGAAAATTATCTTTTAATAAAAAACTTATAATTCCAATTAGGGATATAAGACTAACAAAGAAGATGCTTCCAAAAATATAGAAAAAGGTATTTATTTCCATTTTGTTTTATTGTTTAATCATTATTTTATTATTTAATTAGTCCCAGGTATCCTTCTTTTGTTCTTTGTCCAACATAAACCTTGCAATCATAAATAAAGATAGGAACCCCCAATGGAAGTAAATTCATGTCTTCTAAAACAATTTTTCTATCGGATTCAATTGCTAAATCATAATATGAAAAAGTTAAATTTTTTTCTTGTTCAATTTCTCTTAAAATTGGAATAACAACAGCACAATGTGGGCAACCTAATTGGTGGATAATAATTCCATCACCATAACTCTTTAGCATTTCACATGTTGTTCCAGAAAATATTTTTCCTTCTTCTAATAAAGATTGATTTTGTTTTGTTTGTAAATTTGAATAAATTAACAATCCCCCCATAAAAATAATTATTAGAGCAAGAATAATAATTCCAATAATGGTCCCTTTTTTTATTGTTTTCATTTTATTTATTCAATATTTAATAGTTTTTTTAATCTTGGGAGATCAAAACCAATCACAATTTCTCCGTCTATATCTGTTACCGGAACACCCATTTGTCCAGATTTTTCTACCATCTCAACTGCTCTAGCCCGATCTTTTCCGACATCAATATCTTCAAATTCAATATCATTTTCTCTAAGCCAATCTTTTAATTTATGGCACCAAGGACACATTTGTGTTCCATAAGTAATTACTTTTCTTACATTTTTTAACTCTTTTTCCGACATAATAAAATAAATTTTTTTCTATTTATAAGGTTTATCTTTTCTTTTATTTTTAAAATCTCTCGGAAGATATGAATATTCTATTCATTTAATTAAAGTATATCATTAAATAAAATGGAGGAAAAATGGGATTTAATAAATGGGCAAATTCAAAATTAAAAGGTTTAAATTGAATAGATACGGCTTTTACAAAAATCGCGGTTTTTGCATTTGCTTTATTAATTGCAAAAATTTGGATGCCTATCCTTGATTTAGAAGGGTATTGGTATTTTGCAATATTTTTAATATTTGCAATTAAAATAGTATTTAAAACATTTAGAAAATAAATTTAATTTTTCTTCTATTATTGTTTCTTTTTTTTATTTTTTATTTATCCTACTTTTTGATTTAATAATTCTTGAATTTCCAAATCATTAATTTTTATTTTGATTTGTTTTATGTTTTGTTTTTTTTGATTATTTTTCCAATAATTAACTGAATGTTCTTTATTTTTGCAATCACTATAATACAAAACAAGTTTTCCAACAGTTTTCATTTCTTTAATTATTGGTTTTTTTGATTTGGATATCAAAATTCCTACAGGACTCCCAAAATCAAAAATTTGAAAAGCATATTCATTTTTATTTTTTAATTCTAAAAGTTTATTATTTTCTTTTTCATTTCTCCCAATAATTATTTCTGTTTTTGTTTTTTTAAAAAAGAAATGTCTTCCAATCTTGGTAAATTCTAAATCTTTCTTAGAAATTTTTTCAACTTTTTTTTCATCGAATAATTTTTTTAATTTTTCTTTTAATGGTTTTTCACAAAGTAAACATCCTCCAGCAGGAGTAGGATATTCTTTTAGATTATATTTTTTTGCCAATTCTGTTTGTTTTTCTCTTCTTCTACCGTTTATATCAAAAAGAAATTCTCTTTTTACCATCCCCTTTGTTTCGGGAATTGTTTCTTTTAACAATTTTGCAGATAATGGACGTAATAAATACCCTTGAAGTTTGGATTGTTTTTCAATTAAATTTAATTTTGGAAGAGTTTGACTCATGGGACGTTCGTTTATCACTTCCCCTGTAGCAATGAAGTCAAATTTTTTTTGCTTCATAATTTTTTTTGCTTCTTTTAGCATAAAAATTTTACAATCAATACAGGGATTTATTCCTTTTCCGTATCCATATTTTGGATGTTTTAACATTTCAATATATCCTTTAGTTTTGCATAAATCTCTTTCTAGAAGATTTAATCCAATATTCTTAGCAATTTTTTTTACTTCTTCATTTGGAAAAAAAACAGAATGAAAATTTATTCCGGTTACCTCAATTCCTTGTTCTTCTAATAATTTTACTACTAAAATGCTGTCCAATCCTCCAGAAAATAAAACTAATGCTTTTGTTTTTTTAATTACCATTGTTTTATTATTTCTTTTAATTATATAAAACTTTTTAGAATATTTTTTTATGTATGCAAACCAAACGAGTTATAATCCCTCATTTTTCCAATGTTCTTTCCATTTTTGGATATACTTTTGATATTTATCTTGCTCTTCTGTTTTAGAGCCCCCTATTTGATTTAATTTGGCGGAATAGATATCCCCCCAAGTATTTCTTAAAAAAGAACCATCAATATTCTTTCCATTAATTTTTAATTTTGATTTTTTAGATTCTAAATTTTTATCAAACCATTTAGAATATTTTTCTCTATCTTCTTGCATTTCCGGATCTAATTCTTCATTTGTTTCTTTTTTGTATCTTTGTCTGCTTTCAATTAAATCATTGCCAGATTTTATTTTAGAGTTTAAGGTTTCGGTAATTTTTTCATCTGTTTCTCCAAATATAGAATTATTATGTATATCATATTTATAATCTCCCATTTGATTTAATAAATCTCTAAATTCTTCTTTTCCTTTATCATAATCACCCCAACTAAAATTTCCACCAGGAAGATTTTTATATCCTAATTCTTCAATTTTTTCTTCAACTCTCTCTTTAAAATTTTCATTTGTTTCATTTTTTTGTTTTTTTAAAATAATCCCTGATTTTTTTGGAAGTTTAGTATATCCTACACAAAAAACATCAACGGGGGTTCCACCATAAAAGTTTTCTTTATTTTCTTTTATTAATTCTTGAAAAGGAATTAAAATTGCAGTGTCTTTATTCTTCCAATTTCCCCCAATATTTTCTTTTACAAAATGATTAAGTGAAAAATGAATTGTTGGTCTTAAAGGACTAGCGTATATCTCATTATTTTTATAATTAATTTCATTAGAAGAACAAACTCTTATAGCAATTAATTCTTTAGGATTAATTTTTTTATTTTCTAAAACTTTTTTTAAATTTTCTTTTTTATATTGTTCATCTATCATTCTATAAATAGATTTTAAGATTATATAAAACTTTTTAGAAAAAATTTTAGAATAAACTGTTTTGTAAATTATCTATGCTAAATATACTATCTACTGTTTTTTGTATGTTTAAAACCTTAAAAACTTTTGATTCTATTTCGTTTAAATATTCCTTTCCCAAGGGTAGCAAATATTTTCCAATCTTCCCTTGAGAAAAATTAACCTGTTCTTTTTTTGTTCTTAAATTTTTAACAATTGGACCAAAATAATCCTCTATAATTGTTTTTTTATTATCATATGAATAAACTTCTTCGTCATTCATGTATAAAAACTCTTGAATATCTTTCCATCCATCAGAAAGATTTACCTTTGCAAATTTTTCTCCTTTGTTCATTGAAAATTCAATGTATGCCTGAATTCGTTTTTGTCTTTGAGCATAAGATGAATAATCTTCATAGTCTTTGGTTATTTCTTCTTTGAAATTAATCATTTTTTCCTTGTTTAAATTATTTTCATTTATATTATCTATAAAATTTATTGCGTAATCTTTAACATTTTCTTCTCCATATTTAAAAAAACGAGAAATTATTTCTGGAATCATTTCTTTTTGATAGATTGTTTTAAAACCGCCATTTCCTTTGCAATCTAATTCTTTTTTGTATAAATTTACACCATCATTTAATACAAAAGAATGATTTCTAAAAACCAATAATTGTCCTTCAGCAACTTTATCTCCTATTTTTTTTATTGTTTCTTTAAATTTTGGATTTTCTGAATTTTCTTTGGAAAAGCAATAAAAATTATCTGAATTAGCTAATGGTTTAAATTGGGTAATTAAACTATTAAAAGAAGAAATAAGTTCTTCTAATTTTTCATTTTGCAAATTAAATTTTTTTTGAATAATTTTATTTTTATCCCTAAAAAGATATGGCAATAAATATCCTTGTTCTAGGGTATTAATCAAATCAAATCTAGCAAGAGTTTTTTGATTTGAAGATTCTTCATCTTGAATTTTTAATTCATCAAGATAATTTATTATTTTTCCTGCAGAATCAGATTTTTTTAGATTATCATAATATAAACGAGTAAAAGGAGATAGGTAATACATCGTCGCATCTTCTTTTTTCCTTATTTTTCTTGTTTTTAAATTTCTTAAATTATTTTCATTAGACTGTTTATCTGAGATTTCTGCTAAGTTTAAAAATAATTCAAAAGAAGAAAAATTATTATAACTTTTTATTGCTTCTTTTCTCCATTTTATTTTATCCCAATTTTTTAGACTATATTTTAATTCATACTCTTGTTTGGCTAAATTTCTTTTAGAAGTAACACAAACATCTTCAACACCCCGATTAAACAAATTTGCTTTTAAATATACCATTGTTTTAAGATACTGTTCGATTTCATTAATCATTGAAACATCTTCGCAAGCATATTTTTCAAATCTATCATCAAATACTCTTGGGGAAATTGTTTGTTCAATAGTTCTTTGTGTTAAATCATTATATCCTTCTTTTTTTACAAACCTTTTCCCAGAGATTAAAGAAACAATTGTTCCAAATTTGTTATCAATGGTAAATGGAAAATAATTTTGTGAATAAGGTGCCATATCAATATGCATTACAGAATTACAAACAACTTTTTTAAAAAATCCGCCGGTTCCTTCTATTCTTACAGGAAAACCAAAAATATTAAAGTCATTGATTTTTTCTTTAATCTCTTTTTTACCGGTTCTTTTATTTTTTTTGCTATTTTTCTTAAATTCTTCTTTTTGAATTTTTTGTTCTCTTTGAATATATTCTCTTAATTCCAATAAATCATAAGACATTCCATTTTGACTGATAATTAAAGAACACGGGTTTTTATTCATAAAATTCATAAAGGTATTTACTAAGTTTAAAGATCCGTTACAATTATAATAATCTAAAACCGCATTTCCATTTTCTAAAATAATTTTTCTTTCTTCTTTATCTTTTTCAGAGTTTATTAAATGTTGAAAATAATGTATTTTAATTCCTTCATCTGTTTTTTCTCCAATCTGGATTGTTGCTGGTTTTCTAAAATATTTTTTTCCTTCACCAAGATTATTATTAAAATATCTTTCTACTTCTTGTATTAGTTCTTTTTTTATTTCTTTTTTATTTAAAACTTGATTGTTTCTTGAACTTGTTATATTTCCCCCATTTTTTTCAAGAAAATTAATTATCTCTTCATTAGTGTTTAATAAGTCCCCTAACTCTATTTTTCTTTCCCAAAACATAAATTCGCTGTCTAAAGAATATGTTTTTAATTTTAAAAAATCTTCAAATGAAAGTCTATTAAAAACAGAGAAAACATCTTTTTTATCGTTTTTTAGTATAGTTAGTGGCAAATTTAATTCTTTTTCTATCCAAATTTTTACTGAATTTTTATTTTTATATTCTTGATTATTTAATTTATTACTATTCCCTAAAATAAATCTCTTTGGAAGTTGATTTATTGCTTTAGAATCTCCTTTTGTAACGAGATAATACTTTATCATTGAATTTTCAGAATCTAAATTTTTTCTTTTTTCTTTTTCTAATATTTCAAATTCTAAGTCATCAAAACGAGCATCTGCTTTTAGTTTAGCTAACAAATCTTCATAATCTAGGGGATTATTAACTGGAAGGGATATAGCAAATGGAGAAATTGTTTCTATTTTTTTGGTAAATGGATTTTCCCCCAGAATAGTAATAGTATTGCTTTCTAGAGTAGTCACTTTTGGAACTAAAATTCCTTTTTCTTCAATTAAATCGTGGCAATAAAAAATAATTCTTTCTTTTCCCCCTTGCCTTACGATTTCAGCATTTAAAGCTAAAAGCATTTTTTTTATAATCTATTATTCCACCAATCTTTTTAGAAAGTTATATATAATATAAAAATCTATCGAATAAATGAAATTTTCGCTAGGGGTACTTTCAAATCCAATAGGATATTTGTCTAAAATTTTGTATATTAATGAATCCTTTTTAGATATTAATAAAGTTAGAGAGATAAAAGGAGTTAAAAAAAAGAATTTAGATTTTTTAATAAATTCTGCATTAAAAAGACAAAAAGATAAAGATTTTCAAGAAGTTTATAAAATTAATAGAGAATATTTATCTAGGGTATATGAAAATTTGGAAATTTTGAATGGAAGAGAGATTGTTTTTTTAGATTTTCAAAATTTGGGAAAACATCAAAAAGAAATAAATTTTAAAAAAACATGTATTGATGATTTTTCTCCTTATTCGAAGGTTTCAGAATTTTTTATGCAATTAGATGTATACTTTAAAAAATTTCATAAAGAAAAATCAAAAGAAAAATTAGAAAATATTGTCTTTTATCGTTTAAGTCCATTTGATTTTCCATTTGAAGTTAAAAATGAAGAATTTCCAAAAATAGTAAATCCCTTTTTTTCATGTTGCAATGACTTATTTTTGCAAGGGACCGCAGGAGAAAAAATACATTTAAGGGGTTTAAAGAGACATACTCGAAATCTTTCAGATACATGCAATAAAGATAATCTAAAAGAAAATTATCATTTCTCAAAATTTGTTTTTTCGATAGAATATTTTAGAGAACATTTGAAAGAAGAAAAGACATTAAACTATTTGCTAACTTTATATAACGCACACCATCCGGTTTTAGAACAAAAGATTAATTCTAAAAAATATTTTTCTGAACTAATTGAAGATTCTATAAAAATAAATCGGGAGTTTATGAAAATAAAATATCAATGTATTGTTGATAGACTAAAATTAAAGAAAATTAATGCCTATATGCTTCAAGGAGATATAGGTGTAGAAATTTTGAATAAGGTCGGGGATGTTAAAATTATTGGAGAAAAATTACTTGCCAATACAAAAAATGTTCCTTCTAAGGGAGTTTTAGAATATCAAGCAATGAATCGTTTTTCTGGTTGGATAACTGCTAAAAGTCAAGAAGATGAAATGATAATTGAAGACTATTTTAAAGATTTAAGAGCAAGTAAGGAAAAATGTGAAAGAAAAATTAATAAACAAAACAGAGACAATCAAAAAAAGAATTATACTCTTACTTTCTAATTTTATTTATTATTCTTCCTTTTTATTCTTAAGATAATTTTTTATTGCTTCGTGAAGAGCATCTGCAGATAAATTTGAACAGTGTTCTTTTATTGGTGGAAGATTTCCTAAAGATTTTGAAACATCTTTCCGGGTTATTTTTTTAGCTTCTTCAAGTGTTTTACCTCTTGCTAATTCTGTAATCATTGAAGATGTAGCAATTGCTGCTGCGCATCCGAGGGTTCTAAATTTAATATCTTTTATAATCTCTTTTCCTTTATTTTTTCCAAATTTTGCTTTTTCTACTTTGATATAAACTCGCATTATATCTCCGCAAATTCTATTTCCAACTTCCCCAATCCCCGATGCTTTTTTTATTTCGCCAACATTTCTTGGATGGGTAAAATGGTCAATTACTTTTTCAGAGTAGGTTATTGTCATTTTTTAAATAAATTCTTTTTATTTAATCTTTTTAAGTTGTCTTATATCTTTCAAAATAAATTTTTGCTTTTTCTTTTTTAATAAAAGTTTATCAAAAGAACATTCTGATAGAACATAATATTGGCATTTTGCTTTTTTTCCTATTTTCTCGTCATGTATTTTATCTCCAATATATGCAATTTCTTTTGTTTTAAGATTATTCTTTTTTGCTAAATCCAAAATAAATTTTTCTTTAGTATCAAAATCTTCAGAACAATAAACTTCATCAAAAAAGTTTAATATTCTTATTTTTTTTAAAAGTGCAATAATTATTTTTCTTGGAGAATTTGTAAGTAAAAAAACCCTAATTTTTCTTTGTTTTTTAAAATATTTTAATGTTTCTTTGATATATGGGCAAGGTTTAACTTTATTTAACTTTTTTATAACCTGTTCATGAACTTCATTCCGTATTTTATTTTGAGAATCGATGATGTCTAAATTTTTAAATGTGGTTTCTAACTTTGGTCCTAGACTTTTTTCTATTTCTTCTGGTTTAAAAAATAACCTATTCTTATCTAGTGCTTGTTTGATAGAAGATAGCCATACTTGTTTAGTATCTGCTAATGTCCCATCAAAATCAAATAGTATAAATTCTGTTTTCATTTTAGTGGATATAATTGTTAATAATCGTCAAATTGTATGACTGATTAAATCTATTTACGTTTTTTCTCTTTATTTAGTTTGCTATTCATTTCTTCAATCATACTTTTGTAGTTTATTCCATGTCCATTTGAACCTTGTTCAATTGTTTCAGATAATGCAAAAGGACAACCAATACATGAAAGTCCATGTTTCATAAAAAT
>CAYUCT010000013.1:0-2335 GCA_964443565.1 Candidatus Woesearchaeota archaeon | reverse complement strand
TTCATTTTTACCATCCAAATGGACTCATTTTTCTTAATGATTTAATTATTTCTTTTAATTTGTTTAGAGTATATTCTAAATCTTCTTTAGTCGTGGATTTTCCCAGAGTAATTCTTAAAGAACCATGGGCTTGTTCGGGTTTTAATCCTATCGCTGTTAAAACATGACTTGGTTCTAATGAATGACTAGAACATGCACTTCCTGTTGAAACTGCAATCCCTTCTTGATCTAATCTAATCAGCATGGCTTCCCCTTCTATATCATCAAAAGAAACGTTAATGTTATTTGCAAGTCTCTTTTCTCTTCCCCCATTTAAATAACTTTTTGGAATTTCATTCAAGATTCTATCAATAGTATAATCCCTTAAATCTTTTAATCTTTTATTTTCTTTTTCTCTATTTTTTTCCATTTTTTCTAGTGCAAAAGCAAATCCCACAATTCCAGGAATATTTTCTGTACCGCTTCTTAAATGGAATTCATGCCCTCCGCCTTGTTGAATTCCTTCTATTTTTGCATCTTGATTGATATGTAATACTCCGATGCCTTTAGGCCCATATATTTTATGCCCGGATGCACTTAATAAATCAATATTCATTTTTCTAACATCAATTTTTTCTTTTCCTAATGCTTGAACTGCATCGGTATGGAAATATACTTTGTGTTTTTGATTTTTACAAATTTTTCCTATCTCTTCTATTGGTTGAATTGAACCAATTTCATTATTTGCAAACATAATTGAAACAAGAATTGTCTTTTCATTAATCGCTTTTTTTAATTCTTCTAAGTTTATAACTCCTTTATTATCCACGCCAATAAATGTTGTTTTAATCCCTTCTTTTTCTAATGATTTAAAAACTTCTAAAACTGCTGGATGTTCAATTTTACTAGTAATAATATGATTTCCTTTATTTTTATTTGCTAAAACAATTCCCTTAATAGCAAGATTATTTGATTCTGTTCCCCCAGAAGTAAATATTATTTCATTTGGTTTTGCATTAAGCATCTTAGCAATTTTTTTTCTTGAATTTTCCATTGCTTCTCTTGCCTCTCTCCCAAATGAATGCAATGAACTAGCATTTCCAAATTTTTCTGAAAAATATGGTTTCATTTCATTAAACACTTCTTCATCTAAGGGGGTTGTAGCCGCATGATCTAAATAAATTCTTTTTTTATTTTGTACCATTTTTATTTGTTAATTAATATTTTTTTTCTCCCTTGCATATATTTAATATTCCTTTATTATATTTTTTACAAGCTTCACATGCCATTCCTTTTTCTTTTGCAATTTTTATTAATCTTAAAATTTCACTTAATCCAAGATTTTCTTTTTTAGTAATTTTTTCAGCAGATTTTTTTATCTCATTAATCATTTCTTTGTTAATTTTAATTTTTTCAGCACGTTTTTTATTAATATATTGTGAAACAGCAGATTTACTCACTCCAATAATCTCTCCTGTTTTTTCAAGTGTTAATCCATGGGTTTTTACGAGCTCTAAAGCCAAACATCTCCGGATTGTTGGGATTATATACCAAACTTCTACTTCTTGGGGCAATAGATACATTTTGTTTAGATTCTCCTAAAAAGTTAACAATCTTTAACTTTTTAAATGTTTCTGGGATGTTTAAGAAATATTTATAATCTTAAAAATATTTTAGATGAAATGAACAAACAAATTAAAAATATTAAAAATATCCCTGTAGAGATGAATCTTCTTGCGAGATATTTTAATTATAAAGAAAGAACAACTTTAAATCGAATGCGTAATAATCAGGAAAATTCATTTAGAATTTTAATAAGTTGTCTTTTAAGTTTAAGAACTCAAGATAAAAATACTGAAAAAGCATCTAACTCTTTGTTTGAAATTACAGATACTCCTCAAGGAATAATTAAACTTCCAATGAAAAAACTTGAGAAATTAATTTATAGTTCGGGCTATTATAAAAAGAAATCCCGTGTATTAAAATCAGTTTCAAAAGAAATCATAACCCGATTTAATGGGAAAGTTCCGAGCACAGAGGAAGAATTACTTTCAATTAAAGGAATAGGTAGAAAAACTGCTAATATCGTTTTGTCTTTTGCATTTGGAAAATTGGTTCTTCCAATTGATGTTCATTGTCATAGAATTCCAAATCGATTAGGTTGGGTAAAAACAAAAAATCCAGAACAAACAGAATTTGAATTAATGAAAATTCTCCCAAAAAAATATTGGAAAGAATTTAATGGAATTTTTGTTTTATTTGGAAAAACAATTTGCCAACCAATTTCTCCATTTTGTAGCAAATGCCCAATTCAAAAATATTGTCCGAGAATTGGGGTTGATAGAAAAAGATAATT
>CAYUCT010000012.1:1874-13645 GCA_964443565.1 Candidatus Woesearchaeota archaeon | reverse complement strand
GAACTTTCTCCTGCATCCAATATTATTACAGAAGGAGTTATTCCTGATAAACTTGCCCATGTTGAATATTCTTTTGCCATGACAAGATATTCCATTTGGGCGTTTGTTGGATTGCTAATATCTACTTTTATCATAAAAGAATTTCCGGCGAATGCACTTGTTAATTGTGCACTATTAAATATAATATCTTGTGTAGTGTTTGTTCTGTTGTCTATTTCTTTACAGTTTCCTACTACATTTAAAGTTAATAATTCTGTTTTACTTTCATCTAAATCGTTATAATAAACTGTTGCATAAATAGTATAATTCCCTTCTTCTGTTGTTTCTGGAACTAAAAATGTGAAATAGTAAGTTTCTCTATCTCCTGAATCAATATCAAATGTTTTTTCTCCTGAAATTCCTAATTTTGTGCTATATACTTTTATTTTTGCATCTTCTTCGTCATCATCTCCGGCATTTGCAATTTTAGCAGTAACATCAAAATATGAACTGCATGATGCTTCGGATGAGCTTAAATATAATTTGTCAAAAACCAATAAATTTGATTCTCTATCAAATTCAACTTCTCTTGCTTCTTCATTGCAATTTTCGTCTTCATTTCCACTTTTATAAGCTTTAACTTGAATAATAAATTCATTTCCTTCTTCAATATCATAAGGAACTTCTAAAGTAATATCATAATCTACATCATCATCTTCATCAATTGATTTTTTTAATTTGAAAGATGAAATTTCTTCATCATTTGTTAAATCATATAAAGCTGCTTCAACATAAACAGAGTAATCATCATCTCCATTATTTTCAACATTAACTGTAAATTCAATATTTTCTCCAACAATAAATTCATCTCCTGAATCAATATCATCTATTTCAAGATCAAAATCTCCGTTGTCTCCATCTTCGCAATATTCTGGTGCGTCTATAATTTCTATATTATATAGTGAACTGTTTAATGTGGTTTCAATATCATTACAAGAAAGGTACCAATCATGTGATCCTAAAGATAATGAACTAGAGGTTATTGAATCTTCTTCTTCATCATCTAAGTTTGTGCTTGTGCCTTGCGATGTTCCATCTATAAATAAGGTACAATTAATTCCATTAGAACTTATATTGCTTTCTACACTAAATTCGAATGTAGGTGTAATATCGGTTGTTTTGTAATCATCATCTGGATTAATTATGTTTATATCTCGCATTGTTGCACTAGCATTTGCAATTAAAAAAGTTAATCCAACGAATAAAAGTAATATCCCGAAGATAAATTTTTGTGTGTTTCCCTTAGCTTTCATTTTTCTTAAATTAGTTACCATTATTAAGTTTATAAATCTTTTGTTTTTCGGTTTGTGTTTTCAAGTTTTTTCCAATTTTGAATTAATATTTGAGAATTTATTATTTATTTAATATTCTCAATTATTTTTTGAATGCTATCTGCAACGTCTGATCCCTTATTTGTTAATTTTATTAGCTTAATTCTTCCTTTTTTCTCAAATGAGACTAGATTATATCTTTCTAATGTTTGAAGAATTTTTACCGCATGACTGTATGTACAATCAACTTCTTTTGCTAATAAACTTCCATATCTTGCTCTTCCGCCTTTTTTTAAAGCAATCAAAATCAAAGCTGGTTTCTTCCTGAAAAATGTATTAAATGCGTCTTTTACCATTTTGTCCCTTAGTCTTTTAAGATACTGTTTGTTTTTAATGTTTTTCAAACAATATGTTTAAACTTATATATCCAAGTATATACATTGTTTATAAAGTTTTCGTTAAACCGATTAACTCAAATTTAATCGACGAGAAATTAAATTTAAAATAAATTAAAATTCTGCAAAATTAGAATATGGGCATTTAAACTTAAAAGATTTTTATCTGTTTATCCGAGAGTTCTTTTAATCTCAAAAAGTTTTTATCAACGTTATTTTGAATTTCAATAAATTCTTTTTTTGTTAAATGGGAAAATCTTCCTTGATAAATTAGATAATCTTCCACTTTTTTATTATAACTAAAATCATTTAATAAAATTTTTCCTTTTTCTATTTCATATAGCGGATAAATTTTACTGTATACCGCATTTTTTGATAATTCAATTGTTTGATTTGAAGAAATTTTCCATCCAGGAATGCAGGGTGTTAATACTTGTATATAACTTGGTCCTTCTTTTAGATGTTCTATTGCTTTTTTTAATTTTTCTTCAAAATCTTTGTAAAATCCGATGGAAGCAGTTGCAACATAAACATTTTCTCCATGAGATGCCATAATAAACGGAATATCTTTTTTGTTAGTATTATTTCCTAAAGAATATTTTCCTGTTTCGGTAGTTGTTGTATCTGCAAATTTTGGGGTGGATGAGGATTTTTGGATTCCAGTGTTTGAATATGCTTCATTATCATAACAGATATAAATTATTTTTTCGTTTCTGGAAAATGCACCAGATAATGCTTGCAATCCAATATCAAATGTTCCACCATCTCCTGCGATTGCAATAATTTTTTCTTTTTTATCTCTATTTTGTGCTTTTAATGAATTATAAACTCCTGAAGCAGTTGATGCAGTATTTGCAAATGCGCTGTGTATTAATGGAACTTTCCATGAAGAATTTGGATAAAGTGTTGAAACAACTTCCATACAACCTGTGCCAAGAACAATAATTGTGTTTTTTCCAGCAATTTCCATTATATGCCTTAATAAAATTGAAGCACCACACCCAGCACAAGCATTATGTCCTGACATAAAAAGTTCATTGTTTGGGTTCATAGTATTGTCACCTCGTCGTATTTATCAAAATTTTTAGCAATGTCAATCAATTCTTCATCTAAAACATTTTTCCCGCCCAATCCTAAAACAAAATTTTTTATTTTTTTAGAATTTTTATTTTTATTTTTATTATTTAATTCCAATAAACATTTTTTTATTTCAGAATAAACAGGGTTTTCTAGTCCTAATGATAATGAACGATCAATAACAATTATCTTTTTTATTTTTTTATTAGAAATAATTTTTTTTATTTTTTTATAAGGGAATGGAATAAATGTTCTTATTCTTAATAATCCAGCATTTATTTTATTTTGAATTATTAAACTTTTAATTGTGGATGAAATTGAACCTAATGAAATGAATAATGTTTCTTTGTTTTTTGTTTCAAAATCTTCAATAAATCCATCTCCATATCCTCTTGAAAATTTATTTTTGAATTCATTATGTACTTTTTCAATTATTTTGTTTGCATTTTTCATAGCAATATCTTGTTCTTTTTTAAATTGATAATAATATTCTGGAGAAGCAACATGTCCGATTGTTTTTGGTTTTTCAATATCTAATTTGTTTAATCTTTTTTTATCAAATGTTCCTACAAAATTTAAAACTTCTTTGTCTTCAAGTAAAGATACGTTTTCTAAAACATGACTTAAATAAAATCCATCCAAACAAACCATTATTGGAAGCAATACGTTTTCATTTTCTGCAATCTTATATGATTGAATTAATGTATCATAGACTTCTTGTACTGATTCGCAATAAATTTGAATCCATCCTGCATCTTTAACAAACATTGAATCACTTTGGTCATTCCAAATATTTATTGGAGAACTAATTGCACGATTTGCATTTGCCATAACAATCGGAAGACGTAATCCCGAAGCAATGGGGAGCATTTCTGCCATATACATTAATCCTTGAGAAGAAGTTGCGGTAAAAACTCTTGAACCTGAAGCACTTGCGCCAATGCATGCACTCATTGAACTATGTTCAGATTCTACATTGACAAATTCTGCTTTTAAATTTCCTTCTGCTTTAAATTTAGATAATTTTTCAACCATAAGTGTTTGGGGGGTTATTGGGTAAGAACTAATAAAATTAATGTTACATTGTTGAATTGCATGAGCAACAGCAGTTCCTAATTCCATGCCCGGACTAATTTTAATTTTAATATTTTCTTTTTTACCTTTTGTTTGGGTTTTATTTTTATTTTTCATTTTATTTGTTTTTATATTCACTATTTTTATCTTCTTTATTTTTCTTATCATTTTTATTACTTTTATCATCTTTATCATCTTTTACCATAACTATTGCCTTAAATGGACATTCTTTTGAGCATAATCCGCAACCCTTGCAATAGTCATAATCTATTTGTGCTTTTGATTTTTCTTCTTTTTTATTTGTTTTAGGATTAATTAAATTTTTTATTTTTATACATGAATCAGGACAAATATTCTGGCAAATTTTGCACCCGGTGCATTTTTCTAGGTCAATAATGGGTTTGAATGTTCTCCAATTACCTGTTAAATTTTTTGTTTCTTTGGTGTTCATTTTTTTGAGTATTGTTTTTTTATATTATTTTTTATATTTTTTTATATTTCTTTTATGCATTTAAAATTTCAAATGTTCTTTTTATTGCCATTACATTCTTTTCAAAAGTTTTTCCTGAAAATTTTTCTTTTATTGCTTTAATTAAATTTTCTTCAGTTGTTAATTTGGTATAATGGCAAAAAACCGCAAGCATGATTGTGCTAACAATATTTTTTCCAAAAACTTCTAGGGCTATTTTTGTAGCATCAAAAGCGTAATCTCCTTGTTTTTTGTCAGAATTAATAATTATTTTTTTAGCAGAAATTTTTTTGATGTTTAAGAGACTATTATCTAAAATGATTGCATAATCTGGATTTTTTATCGAATTTCTGGCATATATTTTTTTATTAGAAATTCGGCAATATGATTCTAATGGTGCGCCTTGTCTTTCAATGCCAAAATTTGGAAATGCTTGAACTAATTTTCCATCATAAGAAGCAGCCAATGCTAAGATTTGAGATGCTTTTACTGCGCCTTGTCCTCCACGACCATGAAATATAATACTTATTTCGTTTGTTTTTTCTTCATCCTCTTTTTTCATTTAAAAAATAATCTTTTTTGATTAATAAAGTTTTTCAAAATAACTTTTTTGAATTAGTAGAATCAGTAATTAAGTATACGGTTAATTTAATTAAATTTAGTTTAAGTTAGTTTAATAAAATTTGAAGAAAAAAGAAAAATAATAAATACTTTCGAATTTTATTTTTATTATGAAAGCAGGTGATTGGAATAAAATCGCAAGAGAATACCATAAATATATTATCAGTCCTTTTCAAAAAGGGGTTTCAAATCCTCTTTTGAGTAAATTAAAAAAAATTAAAAATAGTCAGAATAAGATAATCGCGGATATTGGATGTGGTAGAGGGGATACATTAAAATTTTTATCTTCAAATTTTAAAGAAGTTTATGCAATTGATTTTTCTAAAGAAATGATTGCAATTGCTAAAGAAAAAAACAGTTTTTGCGAGCAAAATATTTCTTCCAAACAAAATATCTTTTCTAAACAAGATATTTCTTCCAAACAAAGTAATATTCAATATTATGTAAAAGATATGAAAAATTTATCAAATTTTAAAAATCGATTTGATGTAATTATTTCTGTTAATTCAATTATTATGCCGTCAATTAAAGATATTAAAAAATCTTTACGAGAAATTCATCATTCTCTTAAACGAAATGGAGAGTTTTATGGAATTTTTCCTTCAATGGATTCAATTTTATATGAGAGTTTTTTGATTTTTGAAGAACAATTTAAAAAAATAAAGAATGAAAAAAAAGCACTTAAAAAAACGAGAAGAATACTTGAAAGAAATAAATATGATTTTATAAAAGGAACATATAATGATCAAGGAGAAGAGCAAAAATTTTATTATGATTTTGAAATAAAGTTAAGATTGCAAGAAGCAGGATTTAAAGAAATAACTATCTCAAAAGTTTTATACCCTTGGGGGGAGTGTACAGGAGATTTTATTGATTTTCCAGGAAAACCAAAAATGTGGGATTGGTTTGTTTCAGCAAAAAGTTAAATATTTTTTTATATATTTTGTATATTTTTTTAAATTCTTTTAAATAAAAGATTTTTAAATACTCAATTCATAAAAGTTTAAAGAAAAAAATGAAAATTAGACCACTTGTAAAGAAAGAGCATAAAAAAGATAAAGAAAAGAAAGAAAAAAGAAATTTAATTATTGCTGGAGTAATTATGATTTTTTTGATGGTATTCTCAACTGTTGGATATGCAATTTTAGATGGACAGTTCAATGATTCACAAAAAATAGTATACAATGGCTTTGAATTTACTTATAATGATGAAAATAATGTTTGGCAAACAACAACAAAGATTTCTGGAAAAACCAAGGTAATTTATGCTTATTTTTTACCTAGTGAATTAGAAAATTTGACTTCTTCTTTTAATGGGAATATTTTCTTAAGTGATTTTGAAAATAAAATTGTTTATTTTTCAATAAATAATACTAATAATGAAAGAACTGCAACTTCTCTTATTGCAGGTAATTTTGAAGAATATGTCTTAAGATCCCAATTTATATGTTCTCCGGAAACAGAATTAACAAATGAGGGTTTTTGTTCAACACTTCCAATAAAATCTTGTTCAGATGTAGAGAATAGTTCTGAAATACTCTTAATAGAACTAAATGAGGTTGCAGATGACGAAAATATTTCTGAAGTAGTATCTCAAAATAATTGTTTATCTGTTAAAGCAACAAAAGAAAATTTAGTCAAGATGGCGCAAATAGTTGTATTTAAGACATATGGTATTATGAAATAAAATAATTTATAAACCAAAATATATAATTATAATTAAGATTATAACTTTTAAATAAATTAAAACAAATTAAAACAAATTAAAACAAATTAAAACAAATTAAAACAAATTAAAACTAAGAGATAATTAAAATGGTAAAAAAAGAGAAAAAAAGAAAAGAAGAAGAGAATAAAGAAAAGAATAAAGAAAATAAAGAAAAAAATAAAGGCAAGAGAATGAGTAAAAATACTAGGTTAATTATTATCTTTTTATCAATTGCAGTAGTAATTTTATTTTTATTAATAATGTTTATCTTATTTCAAACGCAAATCACTTCTTTTTATAATAATGCTGTAGGGAATGTTTTTGTTTATCAAGGAATGACATTTCAAAAGGAAAGATTAGGAACTATGAATATTTATTCTACAGAGTTAGCAATTCAAGGGAAAGATTCCCAAACAAGATATTTTTTATTACACCTATTAAATGATCCAAGAAGATTGTTTAATGAAAAAAATATTACCCGAAAAATACAATCGGGAGTTTATGTTTCTTTTACAAATTCTACTTTAAATTGTTCTGGAACTTCTTTAGCAGGATATAAACTTGGAGAGTTTGCAACTGCTCTTGGAGCAAAAGCAACAGGGGCGCTAACAGATTATGCTAGAGCAATTCAAGATTTAAATGAAAGTGGAAATTATACTGAAGAAATGATTCTTGAAAGAGTTAAAAATTGTAGTGATTCAAAATATAATTCTGTAATAATATTAGATGCAGGGTATAATGAAACAAGAATCTTTAATGATTTTTCAGCAGGGGAAAAAAGTAATTGTTATATTATCCAAGCAAAAAATTGTGAAACAGCAAAAGCAGCAGAAATGTTTATTCTTGATTTAATAAATGTGATGCAAATTTACAAAGAAACAGAAAATACGAATAATACAAAAACTGAAGAAGTAATAACAGAAGAAATGCCAAAAGATACAACGATTATGAATTTATCTGAAATGTTGAATGTTTCTGAAGAAGAAATTATTTCTGGATGATTTAAGTATATATTCTATGGTGTTGTAATTTTAAAAATATATTAATTCTGCAATCTAGCAATTTGTAGTTAGTGTCGTGGCAAATTGATTTATAGGGGGTTAAGGTTAAATACACGTTCATTTCACTCGCTATCGCTCGTTCATCTATATGGTGTTAAATTAGGGAACGTTCATTCACATCCGTTCATTCGCTGGAGTGAAGGGAAATCAAATTATATCCTGTTAAATTAAAGAACGCTCATTCACATTCGTTCATTCGCTGGAGTGAAGGGAAATCATGTCGATATGGATTAAATTAAAGAACATTCACTCGCTTATCAAGGGAACCCAAGGTTTCCTTTAGATGTAATCCTTCCTTTAAGTTAGTTTTTAGTTTACTCGCTCCTTTCAGTCGCTCGTTCATCTATATAGTATAAATGTTAAGGAACGCTCATTCACATTCGTTCATTCGCTGGAGATAATGGAAATCATGTCGATATGGATTAAATTAAAGAACATTCATTCGCTATCGCTCGTTCATCTATATGGTGTTAAGATGAGCAAATATAATTTTAAATAATATTGTAATAAAATTATATCGGTGGTATAATAAATTCTAAATCGATTAATGTATGAACATAATAACATATAAATAAAATTATACATAATTTTATAAAGGTATATCAATTAATATACCCATTATGGAATTAAATATTCTTTTAAGAAGTAGAGAAAAAGAAAAGCAAAAACAAATATTAAGATATCCTAGATTAGACACTGTTTTAATGGTTGAAGAATTTATTCAAGAACACGATGGAGAATTTAAGAAAAAACAGATGTGGGAAAGATTACCAAAAAAAATGATGTATCAAACCTTTTCGGTTGTTTTAGATTATCTTTTGTTATCCGGAAAAATTTCAATAGATTCTGAAGGAAAAATTGGATGGATTTTTTATCCTGAAGAAGCAAAAAAAAGATTGAAAAATGCGCATCTTTTTTGGAGGCATAATTGAATGAGTTGTAATGTTCAAAATATATTAATTCTACAATTGAGCAATTTGCATTTAGTGTCATGGCAAATTGATTGATAAGGGTTAAACTTAAGGAACGTTCATTTCACTCGCTATCGCTCGTTCATTTATATGGTGTTAATATTTAATACACGTTCATTCCTTAAGACAACCAAGGTTTTCTTGAAGTTCAACTTTCCTTTGATTTACTCATTCGCTGGAGTGAAGGGAAATCATATCGGTAAGAGGTTAAGAATAAATATTGGTGAGATGTTCAATAATCAATGTTAAAAAAGCAAGGTAATACAAATTGTGTGAGATGTTACAATTAAAAGATTAAAACTTTGCTCTATAAATTTTTTGCAAATATACGTGAGCTTTAACTAATATTTCTCTTGTGCCTTTTACTCTCATTAATTTTAATGCTTCTTCAAAAGTACACCATTTAAAATTAAGATGTTCATAACTTAATTTTATTTTCCAACTAGAAGTTCTTGCTAATAAATAAACTACTTCTTTTCTTATTATTTCATTATCTCCTTTAAAGAAAAATTGCTGGGACTCTCGGAATCCATTAATAAATTGTAAATCGCTCAATCCTACTTCTTCATAAGTTTCTCTAAAAGCAGTATTTTCTTCTGTTTCGCCAGGTTCAACTTTTCCTTTTACAAACCCCCAGTATGTGGGATATTGAACAAGTAAATAGAATGGTTTATCTGAATGAATATTAAATATTACTGGACCACAACTTAATTCATATCTTGATTTTTTTGGAAATTTCTTTTTGTTATCTTTTTTTTCAGGATGTTTATTTTTGATTTTTTGATTTTTGGTTAATATTTTTAAAAAATCTTTTTTTGAATCAAATTTAGGAATAGGTCTAACTAATAACTTCAAAAAATCTGGTTTTTCTGTTCCATCGTTTTTCATTTTTTTAAATTCCTAATGGAATATCCATCTCTTATGGGTTAATAAATATTATTTGCTTTTATCACAATATACAATTTGAGTAAAAAAGATTTGATTGCTTAATTTATTCAAAAATACAATCCAATGGGTTTTTATCTATCCTTATTCTAAAAAACTCAAAATTATCCGAGAATATTTCAATCACAGCATGTGGTGAAATTATCTTAAATTTTTCTTTTAATAATGGGGATTCTTCTAGTTTTTCCTTTTTTTCATTTTCTTCTTTTGGAATTTCTAAAATTTTTGTTTTAATTGTTTTTATAATATTTGAAATTCTTTCTTTTTCATTGATTTCTGTTTTTCCAATAATTTTCCAAGAATTAAATCGGGGGTTATATTGTCCTAATAGCAATTCAACGGTGTTTGCATTTATTCTTTTATAACCGATGATTACTGCGTTGTCTAATTTTCTTGGTTCTATTTTTAACCAATTCCACGACCTTATTCCTGATTCATATTTTGAATTAAGGTCTTTTGCAAAAATTCCAATATACCCTAAATTGGTTTTATCTTTATTTCTTATTTTATTCAATAATTCTTTTCCATCTAAAGTTTGTTCTGAAATTGTAATTAAGTTAGAATAATTTTTTTCTTTAAAAATTTCTCCTAAAATTCTTATTCTATCTCTAAGAGTTCTTTCAATTAAAGAGATGTCGTTCTTTTTTAAAATGTCTAGAATAATTAATTTTGCCGGGAATCTTAAGCAAACTTTATCAATGTCTGTTTTTTTATTTAATAAATTTCTTATTTCTAATAATTCCTGTGATTCTTTTTTATGGTCATCTAAAACAATAATCTCGCAATCTAAAACACAATCTTCTTTGAGTGCATAATGAATATCTAAAAATTCTGGAAACTTAAATGTAATATCTTTTTGTAATCGGTCAATAATTTGGATATTGTCTCCTTCTTTGTATACTAAAACTCTTATTCCAGAATATTTTGGTTGGAAGATATATCCAATTAGATTGTTTTTGTTCATTAATTCTAAACTTCCATTTTTTCCAAACATAAAAGAATATTTTTCCATTTTATCTCCTATTAAAATAAAACTATTTCCAATTTTTTCTGATTGGTGCAATAATCTGTTCAAGGTATTCTGTAACAGTATTTTTTAAATCTAATGGGTGAATTTTTCCTTCAGAATATAATCTTTCTAATTTTTCATAATTTTCTATTTCAAGATTTCCGCCATATTTTTCTGGACGTTTTATATCAAAAGTTTTTATTCTTGGAAATATAATTAATCTTGAAATTTCTAAAATGGGGTTTTCTTTTGTTTCTTTTTCAGGGCAATAAGCATTTTTTATTGTGGATTTTATTTCTTCATAAGAATCAGTTACCGCGATTCCACTGCCTGGAATGGATTTTGACATTTTTTGTCCTGGTCCTTTCAAACTGGTTATTAAAGGGGTATGAACTGCAACAAAATCATAATTTAAAATATCCTTCATATCTTTTGCAATCATATGAACTTTCCTTTGTTCTAATCCTCCCTGGGCAACATCCACTTGTAGATATTTAATATCTGCTACTTGCATTAGTGGGTACCACAATTGCGAAATTGTTGCATTTTCAACATCTCTTGCAATTTGTTGCATACTTCTCAATCCCCTATTGATTGTAGATGCTTGGGCTAATCTCATAACATCCATCTGATATTCTTTGCTAAATTGGAAATCACTTCCTAAAACAATTTCCGCATCTAATCCTATTGCTTTTATTGTTTTTTTCCAGTTGTCAACTTCTTTTTCAATAAGTTTTTCATCTCCTTTTCTATTTAAAAAAGCATGAAGGTCTGCTAAAAGAATTTTTATTTTAAAACCCGCCTTTTGAAAGTCCATTAGTTTGGTAATTGTAACAAAGTGACCTAAATGCATCGGTCCAGATGGTTCGTAGCCACAATATACTATTGGATTTTTTTTATTGAATAATTTTTTTAATTCCTCTTCTGTTAAAATTTCTTCAGTATTCTTTTTAATAATTTTTAATTTCTCTTCAGGACTTAATTCTTTTTTGATATTATTTTTTATCATGTATTAAATAATATTAGATATTTTATAAATCTATCTTGAATAAAAATCGCTTTGCGATTTTTATTTTATAACTTATTTTGAAAAGATTATTAAATTTATACTGCATTTGAAAAGATTATTAA
>CAYUCT010000012.1:0-1774 GCA_964443565.1 Candidatus Woesearchaeota archaeon | reverse complement strand
ATAACTTATTTTGAAAAGATTATTAAATTTATACTGCATTTGAAAAGATTATTAAACTTGTATGACATTTAAAAAGTAAGATGGTGCAAACAATTTCGCAAGAAGCAATTTCTGAATTGATTAAGCTTTCAAGATATAAATTAGAATATTCTTTTGGTGGAATGGTTAGAAATTTATCTGTTGAAAAAGATAGAATTTTAAGAATGTATCCTGAATTAAAAGAGAAAAGGGGAATATTTGTTACAATTTATAAGGATAAAGAATTAAGGGGGTGTATTGGTTTTTCTAATTCAATTTATCCTTTAATTGAGGGGGTTGTTAAGGCTGCAGAATTAGCAGCATTTGAAGATCCAAGATTTCAACCCTTAACAAAAGAGGAATTGAATTATATTCATTTTGAAGTTTCTATTTTAACAATTCCCGAAGAAATTAGTAATATTGGTTTTGATAAAAATGAAATAGTTAAAAAAATAAAAATTGGAAAAGATGGATTGATTATTGAAATGAATAATCATTCAGGATTATTACTGCCCCAGGTTGCAAAAGAATGGAATTTTGATGCTCTTGATTTTTTGCAAGAAACATGTGTAAAGGCAGGACTTCCTAAAACTGCATGGATGAATAAAGATTGTCATATCTTTAAATTTCAAGCAGAAATTTTCAAAGAAGTTTCTAAAGGAAAAATGATTGGGGTATAAGAGAATTAATAATTAATAATATTTTTATTCATTTTGTAGTAGTAAAATGAGCAAAAGATTTATAAATAAATAAGACAAATTTATTTATGTTACTTGAAGAATATTTTAAAGAATCAGATAAATCGGAAAAAACTTCTATAATTCATCTACTTAATTCGGATTATCAAATTGAAATTGATTTAATATCTATAAAACATATTGGAAGACCACAATATTATAATGAAATCAATGAGATATTATTTACAAAAGATATTGTTTTATATGAAGGGAGAGAAAATCTAAAAACAGATCTTTACAAAAAATTTGCAAAAGAAGAAACAATTTTTAGAAATAAACAAGTTAATAAATTTATTAAAAATAAAATTAAAAAATTTTCATTTAACAAAAAAAATTGGGAGGATATAGGCGAGTATATGAAGAGAGAAACAAAATTAATTTCACAAACAGAAGGAATAGATTATAGTAATTTATCTCCAAATTGGATTTTATCTGATCTTTCTAACAAAGAGATAGTTGAGCGTTTAAAAGTCAAGTCTCTTATTCATCTTTTAGGTTATGAAATAGCAAATCAATTTATTATATTGCCCTCATTTTTTTTAGGTAATAAAATTATGAATTCTGGATTAAATAGTCTAGATAAATTTTTAAAATGTCCTGAGATAGACTTAATAAATCGTAAAAGAGAACAAAAAATATATTCTAATCTCTCAAACTTGGAAAAAGAAAATAATACAAAAAAAATTGGAATACTTTATGGGGCACACCATATGCCGTTTATAGAACAAGAATTGAAAATAAAAAAATATTTTCGTATTCAACAAAATCCCATAGAATATATTATAGTTAATTTAACAATTTCTGGAGCATTAATTAAAGCAATTAATTGATAATCTTATTTATATTTTTTAAACTTTCTTTAAATTTCAAGCAGAAATTTTCAAAGAAATATCCAAGGGAAAGATGATTAGAGTATAAGAGAATTAATAGCCCATAATAATTCTACCCTCTTATTCTTTTGATTCTTTTTATTATCTTTAATTTTAATAATCTTTTAGATAAAATTTATTTTTTTAATA
>CAYUCT010000011.1:7602-13650 GCA_964443565.1 Candidatus Woesearchaeota archaeon | reverse complement strand
TTTTTTGTATTCATTAAATTTAAATATCTTAAAATCATTTTATAATTGCAGCCTAGGTCGGCGTGTTAGCCCTACGCCATTCGCAAACGGGCTTTATGGCGAACTGCAAGGGAGGCGTGATATTATCGCTAGCAAGTCTTTGTTTGGACGTTGATGTCTTGTCCTACTTGATCTTGCTTTAACGAATCGGGTCAGTTTCGGAAGAAAGCAGCCCTAAACTAAAGTAAAGGTGCTTGTGGGGTTACAGGACGGAGAAAGAACAGAGATTAACTTGTTAGTTGGTTTTTGAGCAAATCCCGCAGGTTGCACTGAAAATATTTAATTAAGGTTATTAATTACTTCAATAATTAAAAAGAGATGAAAAAAGAGATGAAAAGGATGAGAAATAAAAAAGCACAATTTTTCCTATTTTTTGCAGTGATTATTGCAATATTAATTCTTGGATTATCTTCTATGTTTAATTTTTTATCAAAACCAGAATTTAATTCGCAAAGATTTTATCAATCTTGTGAAAGTTATCAGTATGAAATAAATAGAATTAGTGAAATGTATTCTAAAGGGGAGATTGATGATGAGAATAAATCAATTTATAATTTTACATTTGTTTTTATTGAAAATGAACGAAAAAACGGAAATAATATTTCTTTGATATATAATTATACAAATGATATTGAAGGAGGTGATATGAATTTTATTTCTGGAGAGTTTGATGAAGATACAATAATAAATAATATAAACCTTGAAGAACATGACTTTCGTTATATAATACAATTAAAAAAAGAGGAAGAAATATTTAATTGTGGAAACTATTAATAATCTTTAAAATAAAATGAAAATAATTCAAACAAAAAATAAAAGAGGAATAAGCGAGATTGTTTCATATGTTTTATTAGTGGTATTAGCAATCAGTTTAGCGTCTGCAACATATATTTGGTTACAGAGTTATGCAAAGAATCCTCTTCCAGAAGAATCGTGTCCAGAAGGAGTAAGTGTAATTGTTACTAATTATTCTTGTTATGAACCCGTAAAAGGAGACGGAGAATTAAATTTAACAATAAAAAATAATGGAAGATTTAATATTAACGGAATTATTATCAGTTATATTAACAATTCAAACACCAATTTTGAATATCGTTTAGAAGAAGTAAAAAGTCCAGGTTATGATTTGAATGTTACAAATGAAACAAATATCTCTTTTTTAGATTATAACCCTCCCTTGAAAAGAATAATTCTTTATCCATATATCACTGATAAAAGAGGATTCAATAGTCTTTGTGAAAAAGCAGTAGCAAGAATAGAGATTTCTGCATGTGATAGTCCTGAGGATAATGCAAATTATTAAGATTTTAAAACAAATAAATATTTAAACAAATATTAACAATAAATTAGATAAAAAGAGAGAAATAATTAAGATGATATATAACAAAAAAGCATTATCTCCGGTTATTGCAACAATTTTATTAGTAGTTATAACTATTGCTTTATTTCTTTTAGTATTCATGTGGATTAAAGGATTTCAAAAAGAAGCAATATTAAAATTTGGAGTTCCTGTTGAAACATCTTGTTTTGATGTGAGCTTTGATGCCCGAGTTTCTGGAAACCAGATACAAATTATTAACACTGGAAATCTTCCAATTAATAGATTTCAAATAGATTGTATTACTCCAAGTGGAACACAAAAGATTAGTTCAGATCAAAGTCAAAGCGTTCTTTTAGCTGGAAGTAACTCAATTCTTACTATTAGTTGTGATGGAACAAAAATTAGATTAATTCCATTTTTATTAGGGAAAACAGAATCCGGAACAGAAAAAGAATATGTTTGTGAAAAACAATCCAGAATATATAGTAGATAAATAATATATTAGAAATTATAATAAATTAAATTTAATTTAAAACAAAAATGAAAAACAAAAGAGGAATTGAAGCTATAATCGCGACAGTTCTTTTAATTGCTATAACCCTTTTATTGGTAGCAGCAGTAGTTTACTTTGTTATGCCTTTGATACAAGATAACATGGCAAAGTCTCAAGCATGTTTCAATGCAAAAGTTGAAATTAAAGATGCTTGTTCTTGGAATGCGGAAGATGGTGGAAAGACGGAATTGAATTTCACATTAGCAAGAGGATCTGAAGAGTTTAAAATAACTAATATCACAATAGGGTTAAGAAATGGGCAAGAAGTTTCTGTAGCAAAAGAAAGATATACATTTTCAATAGATGAATTTTTACCTTTATCTGAAAAAGTCTATACTTTATATAATGAATCGGCAGAAACAGTTAAAATTGCTTTAGTTGTAGATAGCAATGGAAAAGAGATACAATGTGATTATGGTGCAGAAAAAATAGTCACAGAGTGTTAATTTATTTTATTTTATTTTTTTCTTTTTATTTTTTTATATTAAAATAGATTATAAGTTTCAAATAGAAAAATAGAAAAATAGAAATGCAGAAAAGGTAATAACTTTCATGCAAATAAAATTTTATTTATAAATTTAAAATGTTCAAAAAAAGAGGAGAAATTTGGGTATCTTTTGTTCTTTATGTTTTGATAAGTCTTGCAGTTTTATCGATGATATTTGCGGCAATTAAACCACGAATTGATGAAGCACAAGATAAAGCAATTGTAGAGCAAACAGTAATTATGTTTAATGATTTAAATGAAGCAGTAAAAACCGCTTCGCTTTCTTCTGGAACAGTAATTAAAAGAGAATTAAAAATTACAAAAGGAGATTTATTTATTTATAATATGACAAATACAAATGCAAATATCAATAATGGGAGTATTCAATTTATTATTTATGATACCAGTTTAAAATACAGTGAAGTAAATGTTCCACTTTCTATAGGGGATATAAAAATATTAACTCAAGAAACAAAAAGTAAGGATAAGTATAACATTAATTTGACTATGACTTTTAAGGATAAACAAATATTTGTGGGCGATGGAGATAAAGAATTTAAGCAGTTTATTTCAAGTCCGGTAAATTATCGGCTTTTTATTAAAAATGAGGGAGATAATGTCATCCGAATTTATGAATCTTAAGTATTTAATATTAAATTAGAACAAAGATTTATATAAATATTAAACGATATACTTTAATTAAAAATGATAGATATCAATCTTATAAGAGAAAAACCAGAATTTGTTAAAGAAAACATAAAAAGGAAAGATCAAAATGAAAAACTGGTTTTTGTAGATAAAATTAGAGAATTAGATAAGGAATGGAGAGAATTAAAAGGAAGATTAGACGATTTAAGACATTTTAAAAATAAACTATCTGAAGAAATAAATTTTGCTAGAAAATCAGGGAATAATGAACTGTTTCAAAAAAAGATAAAAGAAGCAAAAGAACTTCCAGAAAAAATTTCTTCTTTGGAATTAAAAACAGAGTTATTAGAAAAAGAAATAAAAGAATTAATGTTTAAAATTCCAAATATTATATCTAAGCAAACCCCTAAAGGAAAAGACGAATTTGAAAATGTTGAAATAAAAAAAGTTGGTAAAATTCCTAAATTTAATTTTGAGCCAAAAAATCATGTTGAACTTTTAGAAAATTTAGGTTTGGTTGATTTTGAAGCATCTTCTAAAGTTGCAGGAAATGGTTTTTATTACTTAAAAAATGAATTAGCAATTTTAAATCAAGCACTAATTCAATTTACATTAGATTTAATGATAAAAAAAGGATATTCTTATATTGAACCCCCATTAATGCTTCATAAAAAAGAAATTTATGCTTCAATGGACAAAAAAGCCATAGAACAGTCGGTTTATTCAATTAAAGATGAAGATTTAAATTTAATTGGGACTTCCGAACAATCAATTTTAGCAATGCATTCAAATAAACTTTTTAAGGAAATAGATTTGCCAAAAAAATATTTTTCATATTCTATGTGTTTTAGAAAAGAAGTTGGTGCTCATGGAATAAATGAAAAAGGACTTTGGAGAACTCATCAATTTAATAAAGTTGAACAATTTATCTTTTGTAAACCCGAAGATTCTGAGAAGTATTATGAAGAATTATTTAAAAATTCAGAAGAAATATTAAAAACATTGGAACTTCCATTTAGGATTCTTGAAATTTGCACAGGCGATTTAGCAGATTGGAAATATCGGAGTGCAGATTTTGAAGTTTATAGGCCGACGACTAAGGAATATGGAGAAGTTATGTCTTTGAGTAATTGTACTGATTATCAAGCAAGAAAACTAGATATTAAAAGTATAAATAATGTTGGAGATAAAAAAATAGTGCATACCTTAAATGATACTGCGATGGCAACTTCTAGAATTTTGGTTGTTTTAATAGAAAATAATCAAGATAAAGATGGAAGTATAAAAATTCCAAAAGCATTATGGAAATACACCGGTTTTAAAATAATCAAATCAAAAAAGAAAATTGTTAGTTCTGCAAAAAGAATAGATGCTTCAAATAAAAAAATTAAGGAAAAAGGTAGAGAAAATAAAATCTTAAAGAATAAAATAAGAGATAAGATAAAAAATAAAATTAAAAAATCTAAAAAATAATCAATTTTTTTATAATTTCTAATCATAAATTTAAAGGAGGTTAAAAATGGTTTTTGAAAATGTAATAGAAATGGCAGAATTGGGTAGTATTATGGCAATGATTACGGCATGGGCGGCGGTTATATCCATTGTGGCAATTGCATTTTATGTTTATTCTGCACTTGTTTTGATGACTATTGCCAAGAAGTTGAAATATAAAAATTCCTGGCTTGCATGGATTCCAATTGCAAACTGTGCAATGATTTTAGAACTAGGAGGATTTCATTGGGCTTGGATATTCTTGATATTTCTCCCAATCTTAGGATGGATTGCTTTAATGGTATTAACAATAATTGCAGGTTGGAAAATATTTGAAAGAAGAAAATATCCTGGTTGGTTAAGCTTGATTTCTTTATTAGGATTTATTCCTGGATTGAATGTGTTAGCAGCAATTGCTTGCATTATAATTTGGGGATTGGTTGCTTGGAAAGATATGTAATTTTATTTTTTCTTTCTTTTCTTTTTTTATTTTTTCTTTTCATTTTAATAACTATGAACTATGAACTATTAATTATAAACTGAAACATTTTTAAGGGGGGTTTATCTAATAAAAATAAGAAAGCGGGATGGAGCAGCCAGGAGTGCTCGTCGGGCCCATAACCCGGAGGTCGTGCGGTTCAAATCCCACTCCCGCTATTTATTTGAATATGGTATTTTATATCGGAATTGATGAAGCAGGCAGAGGTCCGGTAATTGGACCAATGGCTTTTTGTGGCGTTTTAGCAGACGAAAAACAGATAAAACTTCTTAAGATGATTGATGTTAAAGATTCAAAATTACTTTTACCAAAAAAAAGAGAGTTTCTTTCTTTACAAATTAAAAAAAATGTGGTTGCATATTCTGTTTCTTTAATTTCTCCAGAAGAGATTGATAGAAGTTTAGAAGAAAAAATAAATTTAAATCAGTTAGAAGCGATTAAAGCAGCAGAAATAATAAATTTGTTATTGAAAAGAGTAGATAAGGCAGAAGTTATTATTGATTGCCCATCTACAAATATTCTTTCTTGGAGTAATTATTTATTAAATTTTGTTAAAACTCCTGAAAAGATAAAGCTGAGATGTGAGCATAAAGCAGATCTTAATTATACTGTTGTTGGTGCAGCTTCAATTATGGCTAAGGTTTCAAGAGATGCAGAAATAGAAAAAATAAAATCTAGAATTGGAGAAAATTTTGGCTCCGGATATCCTAGTGATCCAATGACTGTTGAATTTTTAAAAAAGAATTGGCAAAAATTTGAAGATGCAGGGATATTTAGAAAAAGTTGGCAAACTTGGAAAGATGTTGCATTAACAAAAAAGCAAAAAAAATTATTAGATTTTTAAATAAATTGCATAGTCCTCTAAAACTACAGATATAAGTTTTATTAATTAATATTCATTCTATAATCTAGCAATTTGCAGTTAGTATCATAGCAAATCCATCTATACCGTGTTAAATTACAGAACGTTCGCACGCTATCGCTAACTCGCTGGAGCGAAGGAAATCAGT
>CAYUCT010000011.1:2043-7502 GCA_964443565.1 Candidatus Woesearchaeota archaeon | reverse complement strand
TACAATTGTCTCTTTTTATATATGCAAATAAAGATAATTTTTTTAAGAGTTATCTTTATAAAGTAAATTGATTATCTTAAAATATGTTAACAGAATTTTTAAATACACAAACTGGAATGATTGTCTTGATTGTTTTAATGATCTGGACAGCCATTTGGAAAGGATTTGCATTATGGAAGGCAGCAAGAAAAAAACAAAAAGCATGGTTTATTGTGTTTTTAATATTTAATACTCTTGCATTGCTTGAAATATTGTATATTTTTTGGTTTTCAAATATTTCTTTTAAAAAATCAGAAAAAAAGAATATCAAATCAAAGAAAAAATCCAAGAAATAAACTAAAAATTTAATTTAAATTATTTTTTATTTTTTTTGTTTGTATAGAGATTTATACAATAGATTTTCGTTTTTATCATAAAATTTTGTTTCTATATTTTTTATAGAAATCTTTTGTAATTCTTTCTGTATAAATGGGATAATATGAGCATTTAAAAAAATACGTTCTACAGTTACTTCATCAATCTCATTTATCTTGTCTATAGGTGGAAGTAAAATTAACTTGTCTAAGGTGTTTATTTTTTTATTTTCAATGATTATATCGTCAAAACCAATTTTTTTTACATAATTTATTTCTAATCCAAATTTTGCATATACTTTGTCTTTTTTATCTTTTAAATAGGGCATATTTTTTAATTCTTCGTCTGATAACTCTCCATTTCCATAACAAAGAGCAGAATACTTAAAGTTATAAGAAATATTTTCTGGAAGCAAATTATAAATTTGATTAATTATTTTAGTTCCAACACCATCATATTTAGAGATAACAAAATTAGGGAATACAATCATCTTTTTATTATCTTTTTTAATATTTATAAAGTATGTACTAATATCCTTGAGTATATCTTGTTGAGATATTTTAAAAGAATAATCCGAAAAATCTGTTTCTTTAAAATTTAGAATTAACTCATCGCTTATTTTTCTTTCTTTTTTTCTTTCTTTTTCAAAAATATCGGATACTTTATTTATTTCCCCTTCTGCCATTTTAAAAGTTATCTTTAGATTTGTTATTTAAATATAAGATTATATGGTTTAAACTCATTTTTAAATTTATTGTTTATGAATTTTATAAATATTTATAAACTTAAAAAGAGAATTAAAATTATGGCAAATAAAGCAAAAGCAAGTCATATTCTTGTAAAAAGTGAAGAACAAGCAAAAGAGATATTAAAAAGACTAAATGCCGGAGAAAGTTTTGAAAAACTCGCAACAGAATATTCCTTTTGTCCATCAAAAAAAAGAGGGGGAAGTTTAGGGGAGTTTGGAAGGGGAATGATGGTAAAAGAATTTGAGCAAGCAGTTTTCAATGCAAAGAAAGGAGAAATTGTTGGGCCAGTAAAAACACAATTTGGTTGGCACATTATTAAAGTTGATGATTTGTTTGGATAAAAATAATCTCTAACCTCTTTTGTTAAATTTTATTAAACTGATATAATTTTAATTAGTATATTCTCTGTTTAAAATTAATTGATTTTGGCTGTTTAATCTTTTATTCAGAAACAACTTCTCCCAAGGTTCCAAGATTAATTTTTTTATAAAACTCAATTACCTCTTTATTTCTTAGTCTTATACATCCTCCAGAAGCCCATTTTCCAATTTTTTGTTCTTGATTTGTTCCATGAATTCCAACTTTGCTAAATGCTTCATTGTTGTTTTCATCTAATCCACCTAATCTTATTAATCGACTAATTAACAGCCCGGGAGAATTTTTGTTTGTGTCCGAATAAGTTGTTAGAATTGAATCAATTTCTTCTGGTCTTCCAATAACTGTTCCAATTTCTAAATCCTCGCCAATTTTTTCAATGATTTTAAAACTTCCAATCGGGGTTTTTGCTTTTCTTATAATATTTCCAAATCCTCCTCTCCCAGTAGAAATCTCGTGTTCACTTAATATGGTTAGATCATTATACCACCATAAACTTTCCTCTAAATTTTTTGGATTTTTATTTTTTTTTACCAGATATAACTTTTGTTCTTTTCCCAAAATAATAATTGCATTCTCTCCGAAAGGAAGATTATGTTTCTCTACTAAATGAAAATAAGCAGAAGAAATTTTTCTTTCTATAGAACTATACTCTCTTAAGAATGGTTTATTAAATTTTGAATTTAATGAATAATTTTCAATAGATTCTATTTTTTTATATCCTTCTGGAAAATTAATAAAAGAAATTAAATTAGTTTCCATCTCGGTTTCATAAGCACTTAAAAATAGACAAGATGAAATTAGAATTTTTTTTATAAAATCCATTTAAATTTTAATTATACTAAATTTAATATCTTTTGCTTCTTGAATGATTTGGTCTATTGAATGGTCTTGGTTTGCTAAAATTTGAAGAATATCCGCTGTTGCTATTATTATCACTTTTGTGATATCTACTATTTGTTCCTGTTCCTCTGCTTTCATTTTTTCTGCTATCTGAAGAAAAACTTCTTCCAGAATGTTGTGAACTTCTTGAAGATCCAAATCTTCCACTACTTCTGCTTCTACTTTGTGAATTTCCTCCGGAGTTTCCCCGCATTCCTCCTCTTGAACCCCCTCTAAAATCATTTCGTCCTCTTTCGGATCTTTCAAAAACTTGAATATTTGCTCTTGGAATTTCAGGAGTTTCCTTTACAAATATATCTAAAGATTTATCTTGTAAAACATTATTAAAATTTTCATAATCTCTTTCACATACTAAACTTATTGCAATCCCTTCTTTTCCTGCTCTTGCAGTTCTTCCGACTCGGTGAATATATTCTTTGCTGTTAACAGGAATATCATAATTATAAATGTGAGAAACCCCCTTAATATCTAATCCTCTCGCTGCAACATCTGTACATACTAAAACATAAACATTTTGTGCGTGAAAATGTTCAATAATCTTTGTTCTTCTATCTTGGGAAAGTCCGCCATGTATTGCCATTGCTTCAATTCCGTTTAATTCTAAGTTTCTTGCAACAAAATCAGTGTTTCTTCTTGTATTGCAAAAAATCATGACTAATCCGGTTTTTTCTTTTTTTAATAAATAAACCAATAAAGAAAATTTGGCTTTGCTTTCAACATCATAATACATTTGTGTTAACTTTGTAGAATCAACATATGAGTGGACTGCAATTTCTTTCGCATCATGTGTATATCTTTTAGCTAATTCTGAAACTTCAGGAGTAATTGTTGCAGAAAACAAAAGTGTTTGCCTTTTTTTTGGACATTGGGTTATAATTCTATCAACATCATCTATAAATCCCATGTCTAACATTCTATCTGCTTCATCTAAAACTAAAAACTTAAGATGTTCAAAATTTATTGTGTTTCTTTGAAAATGATCTAAGATTCTTCCCGGAGTTCCTACCACAATTTCTGATTCTCTTAATTCTCGAATTTGTTTTGTTATTGAAACCCCGCCATAAACCGTTGAAATTTTAAATTGGGAATATTTTGAAAATTTTTCAAGAGCTTTTGAAATTTGTTCTGCTAATTCTCTTGTCGGAGTTAAAATTAATGCTTGAATCCCCCCATATTTTTGGACATTTTGTATTATTCCCACACCGAATACTAATGTTTTTCCAGAACCGGTTGCCGAGCCACCAATAAGATCTTTTCCCTCTAGGATAGAAGGAATTGCTTTCTCTTGAATTTCACTTGGTTCTTTAAATCCAATGTCTGCTATTGCTTTTAAGACATTCTCATTTATTCCAAGTTTTTTGAATTTTTCCATTTTTATTTTATTGATAATACTTACTAAATTTTATTTGGTCGGATAGAATTATTTTTTTTATAAAGATTTTAATCTTTTTATCTAACAAACCTACAATATATTAATTCCTGGTTCGTTTATAAATTGTTTGTTTTTATGCTTTCTTTGAACAAAAGAGAAGAAGGAAAACATTTAAAAGAATAAATTTCAAATAAGTAATATGTCAAAAGTAGATTTTTCAGAATTTAAAGGAAATAAAATCATCATTTTAAAAAAGGATGATAACGACAAGTTTGGCTTTAGCTTTGGAAAAGGAAAGGCAAAGCTTATTGTTGAAAACTTCGAAGCAATTAAAGAATTTGCTGAAGAAGAGTAAATTTGTTTAAATTATTTTTTTATTTCTTTTTTATCTAAAAGGAAACATAAATTGTTTCCAAAGCATAGAATTATAAACCCTATAATACTTTCTAGTTTGCTAGCTAAGTTAGACTGTTCGAGTTTTGGACTGTAAAAGTTTATAATTTGGAAGGTTTCTTGGCAGATATAAAAAATATAAATGAATAAGGAGCAAAAAATGAAAGTTTACGTTGGAAATTTACCTTTTACGGTTAATGATGACAAATTGAAAGAATTATTTGCATCTTTTGGTGAAATAACTGAAGCAACAATCATCAAAGACAAATTTTCTGGAAGATCAAAAGGATTTGGATTCATTACATTTGCAAACGAAGAAGAAGCAAAGAAAGCAATTGAAGAAATGAACAAAAAGGAAATTGAAGGAAGAGAAATCACTGTTAACGAGGCCAAACCAATGGACCCAAATAACAGACCACCAAGAAGATCTTTTGGGAACAATTCTTTTGGGAACAACAGATTCGGCGGCGGAAATAGAAGATTTTAATTTCTTTAAAATTCTATAAAAAATAAAAACAATTTTTTATTTTCTTTTTTTATTTTTTTTATTTTATTAATTTATTACTTTATTAGTCGATTATTTTGCCATTTTATTAGCCCATTATTTTACGGTCTTATTATTCGAGCAGAATTTTATTTTAACTTGTTCTTTAAGTGTTTAAATATAATCTTCTAAAGCTAAAACAAAAAGTTTTTTAGAATTGTTTTCATCGTAAAAAATATTTTGCGCAATCGCATTTATTGTTCTTAAATGCAATTTATCTGTAATTAAAAATATATTCTTTTGATTATCTATGGTCGCAAGTATCTCTCGATTAACTTCAACATACTCCATATTCTTATCTTTTATTTTAATTAAATCTTCAAGATACATTTTATCGTCTTCAATTACTTTTGATTTTAATGTTCGAACAATCACATCTAGTGGTTTTCTTTCTACTAATTTATTTTCTTTTTTGTCAATATATTTTAAACTTAAAGAATATTTACTAAAATTTGTTAAATATCCTATTTCATTTTTATATTTGGTTAAAATTGACCCGATGTCATTTATTTCTTTAGATAATAAACTTATTTGAATCTTTTTTTTAATTTCTTCTGTTGGATTTATCTCATATTCTCTTAAAATATTCACTAAGGGATTATTCAGTTCTATAGCAAGGTAATAAAAGAAATTTGTTTTAGAAGATTCAATTAAAGAAGAAACTGAATATTTTTTAAAAACCCTTTTCTCTTTAAGATTTTCCATTTCTGGTTCTCCCATCTATTCAAATAGGATTTTTTCTTTTTAAGCATTCTTATGTTACAGAATA
>CAYUCT010000011.1:0-1943 GCA_964443565.1 Candidatus Woesearchaeota archaeon | reverse complement strand
AAATATAATTAAAATAAAAGAATACGCCCTGACCGGGATTCGAACCCGGGTTGGAGCCTTGACAGGGCTCAGTGCTAGGCCACTACACTATCAGAGCTAGTGAATAAATAATCATCGAAATTTGCTTTTAAAAACTTTTTTGTATGCAAATCTTTTAACAAATTTTAAAAATATTTAAATATTCAAAAAAACAATTATAATAATGGAAAGAAAAGAGGGGAATAATTATTGTTTAGAAGGGGATTCGCATCCGGTATTTAGGCAAAAACTTACTTTCGGACAAAGAGCCGCAGACCATTTGGCTGCTTTTTGTGGTAGTTGGGGATTTATAATTGCTGTTTTAATTTTTATTTTTGCATGGATGATATTAAACACATTTTTAATTGTTATAAGATGGGATGAGCATCCATTTATTATTTTAAATTTATGTTTATCTTGCTTTGCAGCATTGCAAGCCCCGATAATCTTAATGAGTCAAAAAAGACAGGAGCAAAGAGATAGAATTAATGCTCGATATGATTATTTAGTTAATCGAAAAGCAGAAAGAGAAATAAGAAATATGCAACAGGACTTGGAAGAGATAAAAAAGATGATTTCTAAAATTAAATAACTTTTTAAAATTTATTCAATTCAATTAAAATTAATTTAAATTCTTTATATGTTCATAAGCAGAATATGCTGCGGTCGCTCCATCGCTTGAAGCAGTAATTATTTGTTTTAATTTTTTTTCAACAACATCTCCACAAGCAAAAACCCCGGAAATATTTGTTTTCATTTCTTGATCTATTTGGATATATCCTGTCTCCCCAATATTTAATCCTAATTTTTGTGCTAAATATGTTGATGGAACACTTCCAATTTCAACAAAGATGCCGTCGGTTTTTATTTCTTGTCCGTTTGTTAAAACTGCTGATTCGACAAAAAGATTTCCCTTAATGTCTTTAATTTCTGCATTATAAATAATGGATATCTTTTTTTCTTTTTTTAATTGATTTATCCTTACTGGGTCTGCTCTTAGTTCTTTTCCTCGATAAATAAGATATATCTTTTTAGCATATTGTGAAAGTAATAAAGCAGCCATAACCGCGGAGTTGCTTCCCCCAATTACGCAAACAATTTTATCATTAAACATCGCGCCATCACAGGTAGCACAATAACTTATCCCTTTTCCAATATATTTTTTTTCACTTTCTAAATTTAATTTTTTCTTTTCTGTACCCACTGCTAAAATTATTGTTTTTGTTTTAAATGTTTTTTTTTCGGTTTTAACAATAAAACGGTTATCTTCTTTGATTATATCTTTAATTATATCATTAAAAATTTCTGTTCCAAGATTTTTTGCTTGTTTTTGAAATTTTTCCATTAATTCAATTCCCGAAATTTTTTCAAAACCGGGATAATTTTCTATCTCATGCGCCCAATTTGCAGTTCCCCCGAATTGTGAATCAAATATTGCGGTTTTTAAATTATATCTTGAAGAATAAATTGCCGCAGACAATCCTGCTGGTCCTCCACCAATGATAATTACATCATATACTTTTTCTTTTTTACCATCAATAATTTTTTCTTTGTTTGTCATTTTTATATAACTTCCTTAAATATTTTTTAAGTATCTCTTCAGTATGTATTTAGGGTAACTGATTTTTAAATTATTCCTAATACTAGTAAAATTCCAATAATTATTAAAATTAAACCCGAGATTAAATGTAAATTCCTTAAATTTTTCTCTCTCCATCCCCCTATTGAATCGACAGTACTAAATCCTAAATAAACAATTAAAGTAATTGCAATCATTGGCAGGATAAATATTAAATTATAAAGAAGCAACCAAGGTAAGGATTGTAAAATTCCTATTTCACTTAATAATCCGCAGCATAAAACATATGGACCCATTGTGCAAGGAGTAAGGAAGAATGCAACAAGTATTCCTGCAATAAATGCTC
>CAYUCT010000010.1:6725-15495 GCA_964443565.1 Candidatus Woesearchaeota archaeon | reverse complement strand
TCTTTTTAAAGAACAAATTATTATTTAAAACATAAAAGAGGAAAAAGAAAAAATAATTTAAAATGATAATCGGGGTTATTGGACCAATTGCTTCTGGAAAAGATAAAGTTACAGATTTTTTTGTTAAAAAATATGGTTTTAAAAGAATTTTAACTTCTAATTTTTTACGAGAAGAAGCAGAAAGACAAGATATAAAAGTAGAAGGAAGATATGTTCTACTTAGAATTCAAGCAGAATTAAGAAGAAAAAATGGTGATGATTATATCATAAAATTAGCATTGCAAAAAATAAGAGATAATAAATGGGAAAATGTGGTTGTTGAAGGATTACGAACACCGATAGATGTATTAGAAGCAAAAAGAAGATTAAAAGCAAGAATAATATTGGTAGAAGCAAAACCCGAGGTAAGATTTCAAAGACAAAAGAAAAGACATCGAAAAGGATTTCAAAGAACATACGAACAATTTTTGCATGAAGAAGCCATTGAAAATGGAGCTCTACAATTTTATAAAAGTGTAAAAATGGCGCAAATAAAATTAGATAATAATGGATCTTTAAAAGATTTAGAAAAAAAAGCAGAAATAATTGCAAAAAAATTGGGATTAAAGAAGAAAAAATAATTAAAATTTAATTTTAACAACTAAAGCCATTTAAAAAGCTTTATAAAGGTTTATAAACTACCTTATAAATAATAAATTTAATTTATAAATAAGATATTTCTAAAAATGGTTAAAACAGATTTAAAAATTCAAAATATTGTTGCCACAACTAGTCTTAATGTAAACGTTCCACTACAAAAACTAGTTAAAAGTGATGCAGATACAGAATATAGTCCAGAACAATTTCCTGGTTTAGTTTTAAGAATAAAAAAACCAAAATCCGCAGTTTTAGTTTTTAGTTCTGGAAATTTAGTTTGCACTGGGACAAAAAGTACTGCCCAAGTTTCAGAGGTAATCCAACAAGTGATAAAACAACTTAAAAAAATTGGTATAAGGGTAAAAGACAAACCAAAAATAACAGTTCAAAACATTGTTGCTTCTGGTTCTATAGACATAAAAATGGACTTAAACAAATTAAGTTTAGATTTAGAAAATACCGAATATGAACCTGAACAATTTCCGGGTTTAGTCTACAAATTAGATCACCCAAATGCGACATTTTTGCTATTTAGTAATGGAAAATTAGTTTGCACAGGAACAAAGAATAGAGAACAACTCGAAGAATCCATGAAACAATTAACAAAAAACATAAGAAAAGCCTCTAAATAAAATTTTTCTTTTTTTATTTTTTTTCGTTTGCCAAAAATCAACAGATTTTTGAGCGTTTTTTAATATGTATTCAAACCAAATAATACTCTATTCATTTATATACCCCACCTTAAAATATATATCTAAATTACAGCAAAGTTTAAATGTAGAAAATAATCTATTCTTATGGTTAAGATGGGGAATTTAAAAAATGAATGAAGAATTAATCTTAGAAGCAAAAGAATTTTTTAATGCACATAAAACTGAAATTGGTAAATATGCAAAAAAGGGAATTAAAGTTATTCCTGTTTCATTTGAAGAGTTAAGTGCATTTTCTATAGAACTGTCCGAAGAACTATTAGAAAAACCAGAAGAAACAGTAACCACTCTTTCAATGGCCTTGGAAGAATTAGACTTAATCAAAAATGCTAGTATTCGATTAACCAGCCTTCCAGAATCATGCAGTTTAAAAATAAGGGAGATAAGAGCAAAACATCTTGGAAGATTAATTAATATTGAGGGGATTGTTCGTCAAGCTTCAGAAGTAAGACCCAGAGTTGTAAATGCTAAGTTTGAATGTCCTACTTGCGGAACAACAATTTCGGTTTTACAAATTGATACCCAATTTAGAAATCCTACTAAATGTAATAGTTGCGGAAGAAGAGCAGGATTTAAAGAATTAAAAAAAGATATGGTTGATGCTCAAAGACTTACAATTGAAGAAACACCAGAATCATTAACTGGGGGAGAACAACCAAGAAGGATTAGTGTAATGCTAAAAGAAGATTTAGTTGACCCAAAGATGGAAGAAAGAACAACTCCTGGTAGTAAAGTTAGAGTTTTGGGAATCTTACGAGAAAGCCCAATGTATCAAAAAGGGGGAACTGTTGGAACAACTTTTGATATTTTAGTTGATGCAAATAATATTATTCCATTAGAAGAAAGCTTTGACGAAATTGAAATTTCTGAAGAAGATGAAAGACAAATAAAAGAAATTGCAACAGATGAACAATTATTCAAAAAATTAGCAAATAGTATCGCCCCAAGTGTTTATGGACACGATGAAATAAAATTAGCAATTGCATTACAACTATTTGGCGGAATTAAAAAAATGAGAAGTGATAAAACTTGGGGAAGAGGGGATATGCATATTTTATTAGTTGGAGATCCAGGAGTTGCAAAATCAGTTATTTTAAAATTTGTATCTTCCAATGCTCCAAAAGGACGTTATGTCGTAGGAAAATCAGCATCAAAAGCAGGATTAACTGCGGCAGTAGTTAAAGATGAACTTTTAAAAATATGGAGTTTGGAAGCAGGAGTAATGGTATTAGCAAATAAAGGAATTGCCTGTATTGATGAAATGGAAAAAATGGATGAAGAAGACAGAAGTGCAATGCATGAAGCAATGGAGCAACAAACAGTAACAATTACTAAGGCAACAATTCAAGCTACATTAAGGGCAGAAACAGCAGTTCTTGGAGCAGCAAATCCACGTCTAGGAAGATTTAATATTGAAGAACCAATTTCACATCAAATAAATATGAGTCCAAGTTTATTAAATCGTTTTGATTTAATCTTTATTTTAAAAGACATTCCAGAAAGAGGCAGAGATGAAAAAATTGCTTCCCATGTTTTATTAGAACATAGTTATGAAAGAGAAGACAAAGAAGCAGTAATTGATCCAGAATTATTCAAAAAATATTTAGCATATTCAAAACAAAATTTTAAACCTTCACTGGGTAAAGAAGCTGCAGAAGAAATTAAAAAGTTTTATGTAGATTTAAGAAATCCAAAAACGGGAATTGATAGAGAAATGAGAGCAATTCCAATTTCTGCAAGACAATTAGAAGCATTAATTAGATTAGCAGAAGCGAGTGCAAAAGCAAGATTAAGTAAAAAAGTTACAAAAGAAGATGCTAAACGAGCGATAGAAATTTTAAGACATTCAATGTTACAAGTTGGTTTTGACACAGAAAAAGGGGTTTTTGATATTGATAAAATTGCTACCGGAATTACTTCTTCTGAAAGAGGAAAAATTTTAACAGTTAAAGAAACATTATCGAGATTAGAATCAATGAAAGGAAAATTAATCCCATTAGATGATTTAAAACAAGAATTAAGAGAAAAGATATCTGATGAACAATTAGCAGAAATAATTGATAAATTAAAAAGAGAAGGGGAAATTTTTGAACCAAGAAGGGGATTTATTCAAAAAATTTAATTTATTAAAAATTATCTGTCTTTTGCTAGTAGTAACAAACAAAAGTTTTATAAACTCTTTTTGAATTAATAATAAATGGCAAACCAGGATAATGAAGAATTTGGATTTCAAGATGTTTTTGGAGATTTGGAAAAATTTGTAAGTTATGAAGACATCAAAAGTTGTAACTCCTATTTAAATTTGGCTATAAATGAAATGGATTTATATTCAAAAGATCTTCCAGAAGAAAATTTATTAAAAATAAGATATGATAAACTTTTTGAAATTTTAAATAAAACTTATAGCTCTTTAAAAGATCCTAAAGAGAAATATCTTTCTAATGTACAATTAGATAAAGGAATTCCGAATAAAATAAGTAAAAAAACAATTGAAGAAGCATGTTCTGAATTAAAAAAATATTCAAATCAAATAGAGTATGATTGGTTTTTTAATACACTCGTTTCTTCAGATAAATCAGAAATGCAGAAATTTGCAGAAAAAATAAAACATTATTTAGACGTTTTTGAAAAAAATATTCAAGAATTAGAATATAAAGAAAATAAATAAAAAAGAAAATAAAAAAATGTCAATAGAAAACAAAATAGTAGAAGCAAACATTAAAAGAGTATTAGTTATTGATAGCAATAACGAGAATATTCTTGCGGCTAAATCTTGCTTTGAAAGATATAATTCTATCTTAAATACTTATTATGACGAGAACCCAGAAGACGGTTTGATAAATATAAATCAGGGGGAATATGATTTAATATTAACAGATATAAATTTTAAAATTAACAATAAAAATAATAAAGAAATTATAGATGAGATTTTAAAAGAAACCAAAAAGTATCATCAACCAACGATAAAAATGATAGAAATCAAATATGGTAATCAAATTGAGACGGAATTGTATTTTAACGAATTTAAAATTTCTTCAGTTCTCGCGTCAAAAAAAAATCCAGGAACTTGGGAATGCACATTAAAACAAGTTTTAGATTACCCCCCATTTATTGAAGCACATAATAAATTTAAAAAAGATAAAACAAAATAAAGATAAAATGAATAAAGATTTATACCCCTTAATAAGAGAACACGAAAAGAAAACGGCAAATAAAACTAGATTTCACAGAACATTAAAAAATCTTGGAACAATTATAACAACTTTTACTTTAGTTGGATTGTCTGCAATTACATTATATAGGGAATTGGCATATTCTTCAAAAAATTTCCCAGAAAAATTTGAGAATTTTAAAGGAATTCAAAATATTGAAGAATACAGAATAATCAAAAATGATTTTACAAAAGGAGATATTATTAATATAAAAATGATTGAAGGTAAAAAATATATTTATGATACTATCTCAATAAATCCCGAAAAAATAAGAATTTATGGCTCATGGAATTATGAAATCAAACCAGAAAGACAATTTATGCCAAAAAACGAAGAGCATTCAGATATGGAAGGAAATACGCCAAAAAATCAAGGGAAAAAATATTTCGAAGATACTCGAACTGGGTCAATTCTTTTAGAAAAAAAATTAGAATAAAAGAATGAAAAAACCTTATTCTTGAGTTTAATAATATTTATAAAACCATATAAACATTCTTTTATATGAACGAAACAACATTCAAAAATAGGCAAACTGCATACAAATATTCTGTGGGCATGATTTTAAAGGGAACTCCAAAAATCGTGGACAATAGATTTCAATCTCAAGAAATTAATGGAGCAAGTATTATAAGAGTAAATTTAATTGGAACAGTAATTAACAAGTTTATAAGTAACCAAAAACCATATTCCAATTTAACAATTGATGATGGTACTGGAAATATCCGATTGAAGGCCTTTGCGGATAATGCCCCGATGTTGATGCCTTTTGAAATAGGCGATAGCATAAAAACAATTGGATTAATTAGATTTTTTAATGATGAAATTTATGTTGTTCCAGAAATTGTTATTCCTGTTGATTCAAAATGGATGATGGTAAGAAAATTAGAATTAACAAAAGAATTTGGACAATTATACCATGATAGCATTTTTGAAAAAGAAGAAAATCCAATAAAATCCGAAGATAAAACAGAATCTTTAGAAATAGAAGATGAATTAAATCCTACAAAGACATTTACTCCTTATTCTAAAAAAGAAGATATAAGTAATTTTGAACAAAAAATAAAAGATAATCAAACAAAACTATCAGATAAAAATGAAAATTATCAAGAGGATCATGTTGAAGAAATAAACCCCGAAGTAGAAAAAATTTCGATGAACATTGAAAACAAAAATTCACAAGGAGATTTAAAACAACAAATTCTTTCTAAATTAAAAGAAAATGATTCTCAAGGCGGGATTGATATGGATAAATTAATTTTAGAATTAACTGCACCGGTTGATCAAATAAACGCAATTATTCTTGAATTTTTAGAAGACGGAATAATATACGAACCTCGACCAGGAAGAATTCAACTTCTTTAAAGTATCTAGAATCTTATTACCATAATCTTTATAAAAATAAGAAGATTCATTAATTTATGGATTCAATTGAAAACAGAATAGACAAAAAATCTTCTTTTGATAATGTTGAACTTGTTGCAATTCTTGAGGAAACTGCAGAAATTAGAGAAAAATTGCTTAAATATTCTGAAAATAAAGAAATTGTTTCTAATATTTATGAAAATATAATTCAAAGAGAAGATCATAATAAAGATTATTCTTCTGAATTAACTGATTTTTTTGAAATTATAAAAGACGGCCATATTTTAGGAAATATTTATCTAAATCTGAATGAAAAAGAAAAAGAACAACTTTTAATAAAAACCCAAGAATATCTTTCTTACAAAACTTTAGAAGCTCAAGAAAATTTTATTTATTCAATTAGGGAGCCATATTTTTTGAGGGAAATTCTAACAAAAAGACTCAAAGAAAAATTAAATATTTCATTTATACTATCAAGAGAAAAATTAATAAAAACAAATTTTAACAACCAAAATGAAATTATTAAATGTTATAATTTTTGGGATATTTCTGCTACTCTTAAACAAACCGAGTTAGAAGATCAAAGAAGAGTTTTTATGAGCGTGTTTCCGGAATTGTATAAAAGAACAATTGATGCCCATACACAATTATTATAAGAAAATTATAAAGATTAATCAACACCAACTTATTCAAGGGGAAAGTATATTTTTACATTCTTTCTAATGCATCAATTCGTTTCTTAATTGTTGGATGTGTTTGAAATAACTCTATAACTCTTTTTTTAGTAGTATCTGAAAAGAACATGGGGGCAATTGCTCCAGGAACCTTTAAATTCTCGTGATCATTTTGAATTTTGTTAAGTGCTCCAATCAATCCTTTGGGATATCTTGTAAACTGAACACTTCCTGCATCAGCCATATATTCTCTTTTTCGAGAAATAGATAATTGAACTAGTTTTACTATTATTGGGGCTAATATTGCAAAAACAATTGCAATCAAAATAAAAATTATATTTCGATTATTATCATTATTATCCCGATACCATAAACTTCTTAAAAATAATTCAGAAAAAATAGATATCGCACCAACTACAACTGCTACAATTGTAACAAATTTAATATCATAATTTCCAATATGGGACATTTCATGCCCAATGACTGCTTCAAGCTCATCTTCATTTAATTTTTTAATTGCCCCATTAGTTACACAAACAAGAGAATTTTTTGGATTTTTTCCTGTTGCAAAAGCATTTATCTGCTCCCCTTTCATAATATATACCTTAGGCATTGGTAATCCAGAAGCAATAGCCATTTTTTCAACCGCACCATAAAGTATTTTATCTTTATTTTTATCTGCTTCTTTAGCACCAACAGACATAATGGCAATCTTATCCGAAAAATTATAAGTTAAAAGAATATATCCCAAAGATAAAATTGAAGCAAAAATTGCAAGAATAAATATATCAATGTTAGATTGAAAAGATAAACCTATAAAAAAAACCAATAATGCAAAAATACAGAATACAATAATTAATAATAAAATTGATTTAAAATTATTTTTAAATATCTGATCTCTAAAATCTATTCTTTTAATTTCTTTATTATTCATGTTTAGATTAAAACAGATTTATTTGGTTCCAAAAAAATTAAAATATTAAAATTTAACCTTTGGATTTTCTCTTTCTGATTCTTTTATCTCCAAGTATGCTGATTCTCTTTTATTAAATAATCTAGCAAAAATATTTCCCGGGAAGGTTTTAGAGATGTCATTATAAGAAAGAATTGAATCATTATAAAATTGTCTAGCATATGCAATTTTATCTTCTATAGAAGAAAGTTCTCTTTGAAACTCTAAGAAGTTTTCATTTGCTTTTAAATTTGGATAATTTTCCGCAATTGCAAATAATTTTCCAAGCGCACCTTCTAATTGATTATCTGCTTTTATTCGTTTATTAATATCCTTGGAACTATTTGCAGAGATTAATCCTTTTCTAGCTTCAGATACCTCTTTCATTATCCCTGCTTCGTGTTTCATATATCCCTTTACTGATTCCATCAAATTAGGAATTAAATCTGCTCTTTTTTTTAGTTGAACATCTATTTGTGAAAAAGAATTTTTTATCCTATTTTCTAAAATGACAAATCGATTAAAATAACCAATCAAGATTATTAGAAAAAGAATACACAAAATTCCAATAACCAAAAATATTATCTCAATTACCATCTTTATATAATTAATTTATTAAACCATAATATTTAAACTTAACTAATAAAAAATTTTACAATAATCCCAACGCATGCTTTATTCCTTGAATTTGAATTATTGCATTTTTGTCAATTATCCCTGCTTTAATTGCAATATCACAAGAATTTTCCCCTACAATATTAAAACAAGAATCTTCTTTTTCTTCATCTTTTAATAATTCGATTAGTTCTTCTTCATTACTTTTTATATCCCCTTCATAAAATTTTGGATTAATATCTAATTGCAAATTTTTTTCCTCAAATTTTTTACCCAAAAGTTCTTTATCACAAAGACTAACAATTTTTCGATATGCTTCATGAATTTTCAAATATACTTCTACCATTTTATTTATTTTTTAATTTAATTATCTAACTTAACTGTATTTTTTAATTTATAAAGGTTATAAATCAAATTAATTATTCCCATTTATAATATTTTTGATCTCACAGAAGTTTTTGCACCACAAGCTAAACATTTCAAAAATAAAAAATCTTTTTCTTTTATTAACTCTGTATCGGGTTTACCACATTGCGAACATAAAACAAATTATTTAGTATACTGTTCAATTTTTTCAACAAAAGGAAAAAAAAACCCCAAACACACCCA
>CAYUCT010000010.1:0-6715 GCA_964443565.1 Candidatus Woesearchaeota archaeon | reverse complement strand
TAAGATTAATCTTTCATTTTCAATTTGTCCTGGAGCAGCCAATTCTCGCATTAAAAATTTTGCAAAATGTTCTGGTTGTCTTCTTAATATTGAAGCAAGTTGTGTAAAATTTGAAATGACCGTTTTATTTCCTTCAACTCTACCCTCACATTTAGGAATTTCAAATCTTTCGCCAGTAAAATCAGATTTTTTTAAATTAGAAAAAAGATAATCTAATTTTCGATTATATTCCTGAAATTCACTTTTTTCTTCTTTTAATTTTTCGGATTGCTCCATTTTATATTTTAATTTTTTATCTCCTATTTTATTCTTAATAAGATATATTTATAAATCTTCTTTAATAAAGATTTTTATGGAAGAAGAAAAACCTGTATTCAGAGTAAGAATACCCCGAGGAAAAGAAGTAATTGGAATTTTAGAACAAAGATTAGGGGCAAATCACATGTTAATAAAATGTTTAGATGGAAAAACGAGAAATTGTCGAGTTCCTGGAAGATTAAAAAGAGCACTTTGGTTAAGAGAAGGGGATATTGTAATTGTAGAACCCTGGGAACTTGGTGGAGATGAAAAAGGAGATGTAATTTTTAAGTATCATCCCGCACAAATCGATTGGTTAAAAAATAAAGGATATTTAAAAACCACTGAAAAAGAATTTTAAAGAATTTTAAACAATCTTTAAGAAATAGCGATTCTTATTATTCTGTTTATAATTTAAAAATTTAAAAAAATATAACCGTTATAGAAATATAATTATAAAGATATACTTATAAAAGCCAAAAAACAAGATATGCTATGAAAGGAACAGATAAATTTAAAGTTTTCAAAAATGTTTTTGACGAAGGAACAATGAAGAATATTTTTGAAGTTTTGAATCATGAAAGAATGATTGGATTAGAATCTCCAATAAAAATTGGAAAAGAAGCAAATGTTTTTTCGGGATTAGATAAAAATAATAAAAGAGTAGCATTTAAAATTTATAGGGTTGCTTCTTGTGATTTTTTTAGAATGAGAAGATATCTGGAAGTTGATCCTAGATTTAAATTAAGAAGTTCAAGAAAAGCAATTATCGAAATTTGGGCAAGAAGGGAATTTGCTAATCTGACTAAAGCAAAAAGAAATAAAGTAAATGTACCAAAACCCCTCTATTTGTTCAAAAATGTTTTAGTAATGGAATTTATTGGTAATACTAAAAAAGAAGAGCCATCAGAAGCGTATCCTTTATTAAAAGATTCAATTGTTAAAAATCCAGAAAAATTTTTTCAAGAATTAATAGAAAATATAAAACGATTATATCGAGCAAATTTAGTTCACGGAGATTTAAGCGAGTTTAATATTTTAAATAAAAATCAAAAACCAATAATAATTGATCTTTCACACGGGGTTCCAGCAAATTCAAATATTGCTGATGAACTTTTGAAAAGAGATATTCTCACATTAATAAAATATTTTAACAAAAAAGGCTTAAAAATAGATGAAAAAAAGCAAGAAAAAATAATTAAAGAGATAAAATCTAAAAGAATTAAGAATAATAATTAATAAATAAAAAAGATAATAAAAATGAAAACACTAGTTTTTTCAGGGAAGGAATTGTTTAGAGTATTAGGAAAAGGTAAAAAAAATATTTTGGCGCTTGAAAAAAAATTGAATATAAAAATTTTAATTGATAATTTTGGAGAAGTAAAAATTGATGGAAATGATCCTTTCTTAGAGTACTTATGTTCTGAAATGCTTGATGCACTTTCATTGGGTTTTGAAATTAATGATGTTTTAATTTTAAATGATGAGGACTATATTTTTCGAAAAATTTATTTGAAGAATATTGTTCGTTCTTCAAGAATTGGTGCGATAAGAGGAAGAATAATTGGAACTGGCGGAAAAGCAAAAAGGATAATTGAAGAATTAAGTGAAACAAGGGTTATTGTTAGTGAAAATATTGTGGGGATTATTGGATTAGCAGAAAATGTTGAAATTGCAAATAATGCAATTAATATGCTTATTTCTGGAGCACCTCATTCTACAGCATATCGATACCTTGAAAAAACCCGTTCTAAGGGAAGAGATTCAGAATTACCCTTGACCGAAATTATTAAAGACGAAATTTTAAACCCAAAAAAAAATATTAAAAAAAAGAAAGTAATAAATAAATCAAAATCCCAAAAAAAAGTAGAAACAAAGAAAAAACCCGAAAAAATTAAAGCTAATAAAGAAAGCAAAAATAATAAAAAACATTAAGTTTTTAAGTATAAATTATTCTGTTATAATCATATTTATTGTGCCCTTGTAGCTCAGCTGGTAGAGCACGCGACTGTTAATCGTGGTGTCGAAGGTTCGAGTCCTTCCAGGGGCGTTTTATTTTTTATACAAGTTATTTTTTTAAGATATTTTTCTAACTTTAAAAAAGTAAAAAGTCTCTTTAAGATAATTATATAAATCTTAAATTTATTTGTGTAATATGAAATTATCAAAGAAAAAGTTAGCATTAAAACCAACATTAAAAGAAAGAAGACATTATGTGATATTTGAATGCGAAAATACTAATGAAAAAGAAATAAAAGAATCAATTTCTCATTCATTATTAAATTATATTGGATTATTGGGTTTTGCTAAAGCAGGAGTGATGTTTATTGATTTTCAATTAAACAAAAAAAATAAAAATAATTTATATTGTATAACCAGCATAACTACCAAGTATGTAGATAGTTTAAAAAACGCAATAATTATTTTTAAAGAATTTCCAATAGAATGCATTGGAGTTTCTGGAACAATAAAAAAAGCCAAAAAATTCTGTAAATAAGGGCCCATGGTCCAGCGGTTAAGACGTCTGCTTCACGTGCAGAATATCACAGGTTCGATTCCTGTTGGGCCCATTAATTTTATATGAATTAAAGAATTATGAATTAAAGAATTGATTTTATTCCTTCAATAAAATAATATTTCCTCTCCCAACTTTAATTCGTTTAATTAATCCTCTTGCTTCTAAATCACTTATAATTAAGGAAATTTTGGCTTCACTCATTCCTATCTGTTTTCTTATATCCTTCTGATTTATTCTTTTTTCTTTTTTGACTATAGAATAAATTTTATTCATCGTTTCATCACTAGAAATTTTTTCAGATTCTAAAAAAAAGTCTTTTTTTAATTTTTTTTGATTAGTTATTTGGATTAATCTTTTATTTGCTATTCTCTTTTTTTCTTTTTTTAAATTTGTACTCTTTTTTTTAAATTTTTTAAAAATAATCACCCTTATAACAATGAAAATAATTACGATGATTAACAAAAAAACAAATAAAAACAAAAATAAATTTATTTCGTTTGAAAAACCACTAGATTCTTCAATTGTCTGTTCAATTAATGCTTTCTCATCAAAATTAATATTTTCAACATCTTCAATATCAAACAAAATTAAATCATAAACAAATTCTCCTTCATGATTTACAATTAACAAATCTTTAGATTTTAAAGTAAGATCTTTCCCTTTATACATCGCAGTTATTTCATAAATCCCTAATGGGAGTTCAAAAGAATAATTTCCATTTATTGCTACATAATTTTGTGCAGGGGTGGAATTAATAGTAATTAAAGAATTCTTTAATAAATTTAAATCAGGACCATAAACATTTCCGTATAGCGTTGTTGCATTAACAAAACTAGATAGGAATATAAAAAAAGAAAATGAAAAGAAAATGAAAAGAAAGGGAATTTTATTAATCCAATTTCTCTCTTCACATTTCATCTTTTTTTGAGTAGTAATCATTATATTATTTAATAAAATAGAATTTAAAAAGGTATCTTTAATGTATCTAAAAAATACTTTCTCTTAAAACTATGAATTAAAGCTTAATAAAGCATTTTAAAGGGTTTATAAAAAAGTATCTTTAAAAAGATAAATCATTCTATCTTTTTATGAATGTTTGTTTGGATGGTATGATTAAATATCAAACAAAAAAAGTTCATAAGAATAAAATAAATAATATATAAATAAATCGGAGGATAACAAAATGAAAAAATTAACATTAGCAATTTTATTTGTTGCATTGCTTATCTTGCCAATGTTTGCTCTTGGTGCAGTAGATCTTGCAAATAATGAGAATATAGCACCAATACAAGATGTTTTAGTTAATCCAAGGAGTTCTGGAAATCCAGAAGCACCGGGATTTGGAAATGGAACATTGAACATGACACAAAATAGAGATCAATTAAAACAACAAATAAGAGATTGTATAAACAATCAAGATAGCACATGTGATGCAGTAAAACAAATGGGAAGAGATATGGCATCAAATATGATTGGAACATTCTGTAAAAATACAGAACAACGAATGGAAACAATGAGAACACAAGCAGAAAACGCAGTTGGATTGACAGATGAAGAAAAAGAAGTTTTTATGAACACAATAAGACTTCAAGAAGAAAAAGTTCAAAATGCTTGTTCTGGATTTGAATCTGGAAATAAAGATTCTGCTTCAATAAAAAAAGCAGCAGGAGAATTAAGACAGATTGCAAAAGATACTGTATCAAAAACTGCACTCGCAAAAGAAGAAATTAAAGAAAGAAGATTGGGGTTAGTTTTCCAAAAAGCAGAACAATTAGATAAAAAGCTTAACCAATTTCAGTTAAGATTAAATCAAACAGAAGAAAATTGTTCTGGAGATATGGAGCAATTAAGACAACAATTTAAAACACAAATTGCAGAAGGAAAACAAATATACCAACAAAGTTCGCAAATAAGACAAAAGATTATGGCTAAAGATTATCAATCTGAAAATTTTGCACAAGATTTGCAACAATCTCAACAGATGATGCAACAATCTCAGCAAAAACTTCAAGATGCACAAAAGACTCTTCAGCAAATAACAACAAGATTGAGAGAGTGTAATTTAAGTTTAGACAACACAGAAGCATAAGAATAAATAGCACAAAAGATATAAACACCTAAGGAGTTTAAAAAACAAATGAAATACGAGAATTTATTATTTGGAATTTTAGGAATTGCTTTAGTCTTTATGCTTTTATTCTTAAATGGATGTGAGCAAAAAGAAAGTTCGGATGTAACAGAACAAGAATTAACTGAAAGCATGGGAAGTTTAGATAATTTTAATTTAGAACTAAACAATCTAGATTTTGGCGATATGAGCACAGAAGAACTTGACGGCATAGAAGACTTAGCAGGTTAATTTTTTTCTTTCTTTTTTCTTTTTTTATTTTTTTATTTTTAAAATTTTTCTTTTTAATTATCCTCTTTTTTGATTATACCCTTAATTCTACAATTTCAAAGAAAGATTTTAATATCTTTACAAAATTTTCTATTTTCTCTTTACTAAAAGATTCTTTATCTTCAAAATTTTTATCCAGAGTATTTTGGGGGATAAATGATTGAATAACAAACTTTTTTGATCCGTTTAAATTCTTTCCAATTTCCAAAAGGTCATTTTCAGAATGAAATTCTGGTAAAACAGTCATTCTAAATTCATAATCAATATTTTCTTTTTTTCCTTCTTTTCGAATAATCTTAATTGAGTCCTGTATCTTTTCTAAGTCAACATGCGAATTCGTTGTTTGATTATATTTTTTAAAAGAATTTTTAATGTCCATCGCAACAAAATTAACTAATTTTTCATCAATTAATTTTTTTAATAATTTGGGATTTGTTCCATTAGTATCTATTTTTATTAAAAAATTTGAATTAATTTTTTTGATATTCCTAATAAATAAAGAGATATCTTCATAAGAATTAATTAATGGTTCTCCACCCGTTATACACACCCCATCCAAAAGATTTTTTCGCTTATTTAAAATTTCAAAAATCTCTTCTTTTGAAAACTCATTCAGATTATTTTTTAAAACCAAATCTCTATTATGACAAAATGGACATCTAAAATTACATCCGGAAAGAAAAATAACTGAACAAATCTTTCCAGGATAATCAATTAGACTAGTTTTTACAAAACCATAAACTTTTAACATTTTAAAAATAAAATTAACTGCAATCACAGCTAACAACATCCGAAGTTGGTTTATCTCTTTTTGCATACTGGCTATTTGAACTAATTTCTAAATCATATGCTAATCTATCTTTAAATTCCGCTTGTTTTCCGGCATTCCAATTTCCAACAGGTCTAAAATAACCAACAACCCTACTGAATACTTCACAAGAAACTCTTTTTTCTTGCGGTAAATTTAAAATTTTTTGCTCTTCTTCTTTTGATAAATTGTAATTCATTTTTCCCTCCTTTTATTTTATAATTTATTTATTGAATATTCTATTTTTTCATTTTATCCAAAAGTTCTTTGTCACATATCGGACAAAACTTATGCTCCCCGGATAAATATCCATGCTTAGGACAAATACTAAATGTGGGAGTAATTGTAAAATAAGGTAACTTAAAGTTATACGCCACTCTTCTTACTAATTCTTTACAAGTATTAATGTCATTTATCCTTTCCCCAATAAAACCATGCAAAACCGTTCCACCAGTATATCTTGTTTGCAAAGAATCTTGAAGTTCTAATGCTTCAAATATATCCTGAGTATAATCTACTGGAAGTTGAGTAGAGTTGGTGTAATAAGGTGTATCTTTCCCTTGTGTAATAATCGCCGGATATTTTTCCTTATCAATTTTAGCTAATCTGTAAGATGTACCCTCTGCAGGGGTTGCTTCAAGATTATACATGCTCCCTGTTTCTTCTTGATACTCTTTTAAAATTTCTCTCATGT
>CAYUCT010000009.1:9821-15916 GCA_964443565.1 Candidatus Woesearchaeota archaeon | reverse complement strand
TTTTCATTTTTTTGGTATGTTTCAATTTTAGGTTAATGCGTTTTTAATTATTTCAAAAACCATGGGATATTCCAAAGTTTTTAACATTTCTTCATGTAGTGGTTCAAATATATTTTTACAGGTTCCATTAATATAAGTGTTGTTAGCGTAAGATAAATTAACATTTCTTGAAACAACTACTCCGTCCCCATCAAATCCTTCGGTGATACATCCAGTGCCAATTATGGTTGTTATCTTTGTTTTATTTTGATAAGAATAATTATTCAGTTCATTTAAAAAAGTGCTATTTTTTTTCATTTCATAACATTCTATCTTTTCGCCCAATATAGGACAATATTGTTCTACATTTCCTAAAATTCCATAATTTGGTGTTCCGATCATAATTAATTTATCTATATTATCTTCTCCATATTTTTGGATATATTTTCTAGCAACAATCCCTCCCATGCTGTGGGCGATGATATTTACTTTATCTTTTCCTGTACGATATTTGATTAAATCAATCATATACTTTAGTCTATCCGAATATGTTTCTATGTGTTCGCTTTTAGATAATGCATCTATTATAGTTCCATTTTCATCATAAACATCATAATAGTAACTTAATTTTAAAACAATTGGACTTCCAGAATAACCCCATTCTCCTTCAGGGATTTGATAATATTGTGAACTTGGAATAATCGTTCCGGCATCAATATATCCTGCGGTTTCTAAAGCAGATTTTATTTCATTTAAACCTTCTAAAGAATATTCTGGAGAATTTTCTTTATTAAAACTATGCCCATGTATCAGAATTACAGGGTATGTTTTTGAATCATTTGAGCAAGAATTATTTATACAACAACTATTGCATACGCCAAAAACACAGCAGATTAATTCTGGTTTTTTTAAAGTAACATTGATTGTTTGATTGAATTCATTAAATTCTGGAAATGGGATATTAGTTAAATTGAATGAATATTCTTTTATTTCTTTTTTTAAATTTCCATCTATATCTAAAGTATCGCAAAAAGAGTTATCAAATAAATATAAAATATTTTGATTGTTATTTTCATATCTTAAATCTATCGACATCAAAAGCATCGTTTCGTCAAATGTTGATATTGGTTTAATATTTTTAATTTGATTATTACTTTTATTATTTAATTTTAAATTAATTTCTTTCATAAAAGAAATATTAGATATCTGATTTTCTGTAAATTTATTTATTAATTCAAAATTTTTTTCTTCAAAATTTTCATCTATTTGGCTTTGGTTTTTATTATTTTCTATTAAAGTATTAAGAATAAGATAGGCCGTATAAATATAATCTTGGCAATTTTCTAAAATTTGTTTTGAAAGTTCTATTTTTTTTGAAGAATTTATGGAATTAAAATTATTTATTCCTATTATCTCGTCTATTTCTTGGACATCTGCTTCTTGATTATATTGGTTTATTATCTCTGAACAAATGTTTATTTTATAACTTAATGATTCTCTTTCTTCTTTGTCCCATCCTTGCAAATCTAATTCGGAAATTAATTGTTTTGAATACTTTTCGGAATAATTAAAATTGTTTATAAAATCAATTTCTTCATTAATTTGTCCGAACATTAAATTTGTTTCTTTTATGTTTTCATTTAGATTATTAATCTGAAAATTTTTACTTTCAATCAAATAATAATCATAAAGTAAATTTTTTTCTTCAATAAATTTAGCGTCGGATAAATAGTCTGAAACGTTTAGATACTCATAAAGTTTTTCATAAGCATTATTTAAAGTTAAATCTTTAATTATAATTCCATTATTTAACACATAATTATATGCAAAATAATTTTTAGAATTTTCAAAATTTGATTTTTCTGAAGATATTGATTTACATATTTCTTTTAAAGAGATAAGTGGATCTGAAAGATTCATTGAAATATTTTCTTCTTTGCAAACCCCATAGGTTTCACACCTTATTTTTTCATTTATTTTTCTTTGTGAATCGATTTTATTAAGATAATTCAAAAATCTTGAATCTAAATAAGAAGAAGAAGGATAGATGGTTGAAGCAATTTCATAATAATTTGTGAAATTTAAACTTTTAAATTTTTCATATGAACTTAAAAATTCTTTTTCTTCTAAATTTAAATTTAAATTGGATTCAATAGAATTGTAATGAAGAATATTCAAAATATCTTCTTCTTTATTTATATTTTGAGAGAGATTGTTATGAATATTTAATGTTTTTTGAATATACTCATTATTTTTTTCAGAATTGTTTAATGTTAAATCAATGAAAAAGGATATGTCTTCATTTATTTTTTCTAAAATAAGATAATAATCTTCTTTTTCATACCATAAATCGATAAGATAATTTGCAAAAGTAAAATAATTATCCAAATTTAATTGATTGATTATTTGATTATTAATTATCTTATTTTCAATTATTATTGAATTATTCAACGTTCTGATTAAATAATCTGATTTTTGGTAATTAAAATCTGTTTCATTTAGAGAATATAAAATTTTTTCTAATTCTTGTTTTGTTTTATTCTGTAATTCTTGCTTTTCTGGATTAAAATTATAATTTAGAGTAATTAGTGCGGTTTTTTCATACCAAGAACCGGTAGTAATACAAAAGGGGGTTTTTAAGTTTCTGCATTCTACTTTTAGGTTATAAATTTTTTGCCCAATTCCAATGCTGGGCGCAGAAATTTCTTCTTTTATTATCTTAAATTTTTTTTCAGATAAAATAAAAATATTAAATTCATTGCTGGATAATAATTCTCCTTTGCTAATATCTATAAGTTCATATTCACATTTTTGAAAACACATAGGAGAAGAATCTATTTCTAATTTTAATGAAAGATTTTTATTTTCTCCCTGAAATACTGTTTCTGAAATTTGTGCGGGCGAAAATTTTATTGCTAAATCCTCAGTTATTAAAGATAATAAAAACCCAATTATAAATAATGAAACAAATAAGAAAAATAGAAAACTTCCAATTAAGATTATTTTTTTTCTTGTTAAATTTACAGTTTTTTTAATCTTTTTAAAATTTTCATTAAACTTTTTAATTTTTGTTTGTTCAATCATTTTGATGCAATTTTATTTCCTCTTTTTATAATAACTTAGGGGATATATTCTTTAAAAATCTAATTAAACTAAATTTTTATTAGAAATAAATAATATTTTTAAGCAAAATTTTTTAATTTAATTATTCGTTTTTTTGTTACAACTCAATAGTTACATAGAGCGAAAGATTTATAAATACCGAATAACTCTATGTAATATCACCTCTTTTTTCCCAGGAGAAGCTTGATAACAACTCTTTTTGACCTGTTTGATAGCTTCTCCCCGGGTTTCTATATTATGACAACAGTCTAAAATCTTTGAGTAATTAATCTTAATTTATATAACTTTTAAGGGAATATTAAATTTAATCTTTTTACCAACTTTGTTTTAATAAATTAATTAACCAAAATATTTATTTTTGTTTGGTTCATTAATATCTTTTAATTCTTTTTTTAGAATAGGTGTTTTTTCTTCTTTGCCAAAATTTTCAAGATTTGATCTTAAAGCTTTTTCAAGATTTTCGGCAGTTGTTTTTGGTAAAACTATTCTTGAAATTGCTTGTTGAGATAGACTATCAACAAAAATTAATGTAACAAATCCCTCTTTTTGAATTTCTTTTTTGGTATCTTTGTTTCCTTTTTTTTGAAAATTATCTATGGGTTTATTTTTAATAATATTTGCTACGAGAACACTATCTGAGAATAAAGGAATTGTTCTTTTTAAATCAATATTCATTTGTTTTTGTTCCATCTCTTTTTGAATAAACAATCTAAAATTACTTTTTGAATTCAGTATAATGACATTTTCCGCAAAATAATCTATTTTTATTTTCTGCTAAAAAAACTCCTGGTCCACATCTTGGGCAGGTTCTACTTTTTCTTACTGCTTTGTCTCCTTCAACAGAATATTTCTTCCATTTTTCACTTGTTTTTTTATTCTGTCTTTTTTTCTTTCCTTTTTTTACTACTTTTGCCATTTTATTTTTATGTTTTTAATATTTATTTATTAACCAACTAATTTTAATTTTTTTCTTCACCACTGTTTTCTTTTTTTGCTTTCTCTTCGGCTTCTTTTTTTGCTTTTTCTTCTTCTAATAATTTTTTTTGTTTTTTTGTTAATGTTATAAATTTTTTTAAAGCTTCTTCGGAATCATAAATGTAAGCAAAGCATTCTGCTTCTTTTTTCCCGTATTCCTGTCTTATTGTTTGTGGGACAACTAGATCAGAATTTTTATTTAATTTTTTTCCAATTTCTTCTTTTACTTCTTTATTAGATGGAGTTTTGTCAAAATCCGAGAATTTAACTTCTATTTCTATTCTTTCTACTAATGGTTTTTTTGTTTGTTTTAAAATTTCTATTTTCATTTTTGATGTTTTGTAAATATTGACTGTTTATCAGGGTTTATAAATTTAATTTTTTAAAGAATATTCTCCTTTTTTTGAAACATTTAATTTTTTTCCAATTTCACTTTTTTCTGGATTTAAAATAATTGCTCTTCCTTTCCAATTTTCAGAAAATTGTGAGCTTTGACAATTTGGGCAAATGTTTCCTTCAAAAAGAGTTTTGCATTTTTTGCAAGATTTTAATTTTTTCATTTCTTTTTCTCCTTCTCTTTCTTATTTTTGGTTTCTTTTTTGGAATCTGCTTTTAATGATTTTTCAGAACTAATTTTATTTTTTCTTTTATCGTCTTGAATCCATTCCAATTTTCCAAGTCCTGGTTGTCTCATAGTCAATCCAATTTTTGGTGGATTTGTTTTATGACTTATTGAAACAACTCGAGCATAACATAATTCATCTTTTTTTAATGTTCTTTTACTATTTTTGCCCATTAATGAATCGGTTTTACTAAAGCTTACAAAATCATCCATTGTTTGTGAAATATGAATCATTGCTTCAATTGGCCCAATATCCATGAATGCACCAAAATTAGTTATTTGTGTTATCTGTCCGTATATCATTTCTTGTAAATTTGGTTTAAATACAAGCAAGTTAAATATGGATTGGTAATATGCAGAAGCATCTTCTGGAATTAAGACTCCATCACTTACTTTTTCTACTTCTAAAACCGCAATTACACTGCCAATATCTTCGTCTGTAAAATCAAGATAATCTTTTTCAAGTTGGGCTTTGATTGCTTCTTTTAGAGTTAAATTAAATAGTTCTGGTTCCAATCGAACGTGTTCTTCTAATTTTAGTATATAAAACATTTTTAGTTATTTGGGTATTTTTAAATAATAAAATACAGATATTTATCTCTTATAAGATTATTAATAAAGTATAAATACTATATTTAAACCTTACTATTTGTTGTTTTAGTTTTTAATTTTTTAAATTTTTTAATTATTCTTTTTGTTACTTCAGGAATATTTTTTTTAATTTTTCTATAATTCAATAAAATATTTTTTTTGTCTTATCCTTATTATTTTTACAATTCTTTTTCTTTGATTTATTCTGTCTATCTTTCGACTTAATTCTTTATCGTGTGTTCCAATCATTAATGATTCTTTTAATCCCTTTTCCCTTAAAAATTCAACAATTTCTGTATCCACATCTTTAAATTTTTCTTTTTTTATTTCTATTTTTTCTAAATTTCCTTTCTTATTTTGAATTTCTAGATATTGCAATGCAATATCCGCAGAGATAGAATCTTCTTTTTTAGTTTTTAATTTTTTATCTCTTATTTTTTCTAATTCAAAAATTGAATCTTTTAAAATTGCAAATTTTATTTTTGGATAAGTCTCTTCTAGTTTTGATAGAATTTTGTATTTTGCACAGTATAATATAAAATTTGTGTCTAATAATATTTTCATTTTATTGGTTTTTATTTGTTTAAATTTTTATTTGATAATTTATTTAGTCTTATTTATATTTATTTTTAGTCTTATTTATTTTTAAACTTTCTTTAAATTTTATTTTTTTAATATTTTTGTAATTTTTAATCTTAGAAAGTTTTATAAAGAAACCAGCTTAATTATTTTTAAAGAGGAAATTAATTAAGCAATTAATTAAATAATTAACTAAACAATCGAATAAATAATTAACTAAACAATC
>CAYUCT010000009.1:5024-9721 GCA_964443565.1 Candidatus Woesearchaeota archaeon | reverse complement strand
AGCAATTAATTAAATAATTAACTAAACAATCGAATAAATAATTAACTAAACAATCAAGTAGGTAATTAATAATAATTTAAAATGGAAATGGAAATGCAACATCAGGTAATGGGGTATGATAGGGCAGCTACTATGTTTTCTCCGGATGGAAGATTATTACAAGTAGAATATGCTGAAAAAACAGTAAGACTTGGAAGTGCTAGTATTGGTTTTGTTTGTTCAGATGGAGTTTTGATTGTTGCAGATAAAAGAATAATTGATCCATTATTAGTTCCAGAATCGTCTATTAAAATTTATGAAATTGATAATCATATTATGGGCACAAGTGCCGGAATTCTTTCGGATGCGCGTGTTCTTATGGAAAGAGCACAATTGCTTGCACAACAAAATAGAGTAACTTATGATAGCGAAGTAGATGTTGAAACAATTATCAAAGAGATAGCTAATGCAAAACAAGCATTTACTCAATATGGCGGAGCAAGACCATATGGTGTAGAGGTTATGATTGCAGGAATAAATCCAGATAATTCTGGAAAATTATTTGTTAGTGATGTAACCGGAAATTATTTGGGGTATAAGGCAACAGCAATTGGAGAAAACGATGAAAAAATTAAAGATGAATTAAAAAAAGAGTATAAACCCAATTTGAATATTGATCACGGAATTAAAATTTCACTTAATATTTTTAAAAAAGTTCTTGGAAAAGAATTTGATATTTCTAGATTTGAAATTGCGATAATAAAATTAGAAGACCAAAAAATGAAAAGGTATTTTGGTGATGCCTTGCTTAAACTTCTTAAATAATTTTTTGAAAGTTAAATAAGTTGGAATTGGTTAAATAAGTTGAATAGTTATCTGAATATCTCATTGAATATTTCCCGTGATGTCTATTTGGATGTATTGTATATCTCGTTCTTAAAAAACTTTATAAAGGGTAATTTTCTTTAAATATTGTATAAGAAAGATAATATAAAATAAACATTAATCGTACATTATTCGCGATTATATCTTTCTGATAGAGAATATGGCACAAGTACCAGCAAAAATAAAAATTAATGGAAAACTGTTTGAAGTTATTGTAGATTGTGATAAGGCAATGGCTTTTAGACGAAATAAAAATCAAAGTTTAGCGGAGCTTAGAGATATTCTTCAATATGATGGTATCTTCTCTGATTTTAAAAAAGGAATAAGAGTAACCGAAGGAGATATCATGGAAGCTTTCAAAACAATGGATATTTATGCAGTAACTCAAAAAATAATTAATGATGGAGAAGTTCAAGTCACTCAAGAATATAGAGATAAGCAAAGAGAATTAAAGGAAAAACAAATACTTGATTTTTTAATTAGAAACTGCGCAGATCCAAGAACAGGGGCACCCTACACACACGATAGATTAACGTCTGCTATGAAACAAGCAGGCGCAAAAGTAGATGAGAACAAGGGCGTGGATGAGCAAGCACTTTTAATCTTAAAACAACTTGAAAAAGTAATTCCCATAAAAATTTCTGTAAAGAAATTAAAAATTATTATTCCGGCTATGCATACTGGGCGAGTTTATGGACTATTTAAAGATTTGAAAAAAGAAGGAGAAGATTGGCTTAGTGATGGTTCAATGTCAATAATTATTAATATCCCGGCTGGAATGCAATTAGAATTTTATGATAAATTAAACGCATTAACACAAGGAACAGCAATAACAGAAGAAATTTCTTCAACCTAAATAATTTATTAATACATCTCAAATTAAAATTATAACTCTAAATTTAAATATTTATCAAAATTCAAAATTCTTTAAAGAAAAAATATTCAAATCATACTAATTAAATTAAATAAAAAATAACCAATTGCTATTTCTTCGATTAGCATTATTGGTTTGTAAAGGAGACAAAATGGAAAAAAAGAAAAAAAATGAAGAAAACACTGAAATTAACGAAGAAAACAGTGAAACTTATAAAAAAATAGAAAATTTAGAAAAAGATGAAAGAAAATTAGTTGTTCCCGGAGAACTTTTAGAAACCGGAACAGAATTTCTTCCAGGAGAAGGAACAAAAAGAGATGGCAAAGATATTATTGCCACAAAATTTGGATTATTAGATAAAAATGAAAAAATACTTCGAGTAATTCCACTTTCTGGTTCTTATATCCCTAGATTTGGAAATGTAGTTATTGGATTAGTATATGATATAACATTTAATGGATGGTTAGTAGATATTGCTTCACCATTTAATGCATTTTTACCAGTAGCAGAATGTTCTAAATTTGTAAATAAAAATGATTTGTTGGATACTTTTGGTTTCCACGAAGTAATTGTTACAAAGATTAAGGATATTAAGTCTAGAGGAGTTGATTTAACCATGAGAGAAAGAGGATTGAGAAAATTAGAAGGCGGAATGTTAATCAAAATAAATTCTGCAAAAGTTCCAAGAATTATTGGTAAAGGTGGAAGTATGGTAAACATGCTAAAACAAGAAACCGGAACAAATATTGTTGTTGGACAAAATGGAATTATTTGGGTTGGTTCAGATAATGTGGAAAAAGAACTTTTAGCTAAAAAGGCAATTGAATTTATTACAGAAAAACCATTCATTCATGGATTAACTGAATTAGTTCAATCTTTTTTAGATGAAGAGAAAAAAAGAATGAAAATAGAAATTAAACCAATACCACAAACAATGGAGGATTATTAAAATGACAGAAAAACTTAAAAGACAAGATGGAAGAACAAGAGAAGAATTAAGAGAAATTCATGCAAAAGTAGGCATTATAAAAAATGCCGACGGTAGTGCTATGTTTTCATTTGGAAAAACAAAAGCAATTGCCGCAGTATATGGACCAAGAAAATTATTGCCACAACATCTCCAAAATCCGGAAAAAGGATTATTAAGATGTTATTACGACATGGCTCCATTTTCTGTAACCGATAGAAAGAGACCAGGTCCAAGCAGAAGAAGTTCTGAAATTTCTTTTGTTACAACAAAAGCATTAGAACCAATTATACAATTAGATCAATTTCCAAATACGGTTATCGATGTATATATTATGGTTTTACAAGCAGATGCAAGTACAAGATGTGCAGGAATAAACGCTGCAGCTTTAGCTTTAGCAAATGCTGGAATTCCTATGAATGAAATGGTCGCCGCAGTTTCAATAGGAAAAATTGGAGAAAATGTTGTAGCTGATTTAACAAAAGAAGAAGAAGATTTTACTATTGAAAAAGATGGTAAAATTGAAAAAGCAGCAACAGACATTCCATTAGCAATTTTATCTAGAAGCAAAAAAATTAGTTTATTGCAATTAGATGGAAAAATAAAAAAAGAAGATCTTAAAGAAGCTATTGAATTAGCAAAAGAAGTATCTTCAAAAATAAATGAAATTCAGATGGAGGCACTTAAACAAGTGAAAAATTAAAATGGAAACATCAATATTAACAAAAAAAAGAATCCAAGAACTATTGGAAAAAGGAAAAAGATTAGACGATAGAGAAGCAAATGAGTTTAGAAAAATGGAAATTGAATTTGGTATTTCCAACAAAGCAGAAGGAAGTGCAATGGTCAGTATAGGAGATACACAAGTTGTAGCAGGAATTAAGATGGACTTGATGGAACCATTTGGAGATTCTCCGGACGAAGGTGTTTTGATGGTTGGAGCAGAATTATCCCCGTTAGCTTCTGAAAGATTTGAAATGGGCGCGCCAGGAATTGAATCAATTGAACTTTCAAGAATTATTGATAGAGGAATTAGAGAAAGTCATTGTATTGATATGAAAAAACTTTGTGTTAAAGAAAAAGAAAAAGTTTGGTGTATCTACATTGATTTATATGTCTTAAATGCAGATGGAAATTTAATTGATGCATGTAATATGGCATCGGTAGCAGCATTAGGAAAAACGGTTTTTCCAAAATTAGATGAAGAATTAAAAGTTATGCATGGAGAATTTACAGAACAGAAAATTCCTTTGGTTTCATTACCAATAACTGTAACTTCTTATAAAATAGATTCTAAATTTTTATTAGATCCTGTTCAAGAAGAAGAGGATTGTGCAAAAGCAAGAATCTCGGTGAATATGGTTTTTAAAGAAAAAGAAGAATTTATACATGCAATGCAAAAAGCAGGAGGAGATGCATTAACTGAAGAAGAAATTCTTTCTTGTGTAGACGATTCAATAAAACAAGGACGAAAACTTTATAACTCCCTGCAATCAATCTTAAATAAGGAAGAAAAGAAATAAAAATGAAAGAAAAATTTGATTTGAGCAGTTATTCAAAATATGAAGTTGCTAGAATAATTGGAGCAAGAGCATTGCAAATAAGTTATAATGCTCCTGTTTTGATAAAAATGGATAAAGAAAAAATGGCTTCTTTAAGTTTTGATCCAATAAAAATCGCAGAGTTAGAATTTAGAGAAGGTGTTCTTCCTATAACCGTTAGAAGACCAGTTCCAAAAAAGATTGAGCAAAGAATAAAGAAAGGAAGAGAAATTATAAAAGAAGAAGATGAGGAAAAACCAAAGAAAGAAATGAAATCAGAAACAACTTTGGAAGTTCCTGAAGAAGTAGAAACACTTGCTCAAGCAGAAATAATTGAAGCTGGAGAAAGCCAAACAGAAGAAGAATTGATTGATGAAATAGAAAAAGAAGAACCAGAAATTGAATCTGAAGAGATTTAATTTTTTCTTTTTATTTTTTCTTTTTATTTTTT
>CAYUCT010000009.1:0-4924 GCA_964443565.1 Candidatus Woesearchaeota archaeon | reverse complement strand
TATTGTGTATATTCTTTTTATGCAAATAAGAAATATCGTTGCTAAAAAAGAAATTAATTCAAGAAAAGAGGAAACAATTTCGGTGATTGTTGAAACAATGAACCGGAAAAAATTTGAGACTTCTGCCCCTAGTGGAAAGTCTAAAGGAAGATTAGAAGTTGCAGATTATTCTAAAAAAGGGATTGATTTTTCTATAGAATTCATTAATGTTCTTGGAAAAAAAATTGTTAACGAAAAAATGAATTTTGAAAATTTTGAAGATTTAAATAAAGTTGAAAAAATTGTTAGAGATTATGATAAAACAGAAAATTTAGAAAATGTTGGGGGAAATTCTCTTTATGCGTTAGAATGTTCTTTATTAAAAGCGATTGCATCAAGTTATGAAGTAGAATTATGGGAATTTTTATTAAAAACAGATAAGCCAAAAATGCCTATGCCATTAGGAAATGCAATTGGTGGAGGAATGCATATTAAACAATCAAAAAAATTAGATTTTCAAGAGATGTTATTTATTCCAAATACCCAAAATTTTTTGGATGCTTCTTTTTTAAATCTTCAAGCATATAAAGAAGCAAAAAGATTAGCAAAAAAGATAGATTCTTCTTGGAAGTCTAAAACTACGGATGAGCATGCATTAGCATTGGGGGTGGATAATGAAAGAGCAATTAAATTAATGGCAGAAATAAGAGATTCTATTTCTGAAAAATTTGAAATGAAAATGAATATTGGATTGGATGTTGCGGCTTCTAGTTTTTGGAATAATGTTAAATATTGTTATCAAAATTTTTCAGGAAAACAAGAGAAGAAAAATTTGGGAAAAATAGAGCATTTAGAATATATTGATAGGTTAATAAAAGAAAATAATATATTTTATGTTGAAGATCCATTTTATTCTGATGATTTTGAATCATTTTCTAAATTGTTATTAAAGAATAAGCAAACTTTAATTTGTGGTGATGACTTGGTGTGTACAAAACCAGATAGATTTTATGAAGCAATTCAAAAGAAAGCAATAAATGCCGTTATTATTAAACCAAATCAGGTTGGGAGTTTAATAATGGCAAAAGATACATTAGATTTGGCAAAAAGATATGACATTACTCCCATTATCTCACATCGAAGTGGAGAAACGATGGATAATACTATTGCACATTTGGCTGTTGGTTGGAATATTCCATATATTAAAACAGGAATTGTGGGGGATGAAAGACTTGCAAAGATTAATGAGCTTTTAAGAATTGAGCATAAAAAATAATTTTTAATCTCTTAAGTTCTATAATAAATTTTAAAATAAACTTCTGCCATATCTCCATAAGAATTGATCGGAATTGGATATGATTGGGAAGTAAAATAACTTCCTGTTAAATTTCCTTTTGAAAGGATAAATATTTCTTTTGGATCTCCAGGATTAGAATTTGTTAAATCCATTATTTTTAATTCATATCCCTTTACCCAAGCAGTTTTTAATTGGATTTCATTTCCCAATGCTTTTTCTGTGAGTTGAGGTAATATTTCTTTTAAATGTGCTGAATATAATTCTTTTGTTCCCTTGCAATCCCGATCATTTTTTTGAGATTCTTTAATTAATTCTTTTATGCTCATATTTTCATTAAGATTATTTTTGCATTCGGTAGTATAAGACAGGATTGTAATTGTTAAATCATTTATTTCTGATTCTTTTTGATTTGTGCTTATGCTTTTCGTTTTAAATGAAAAGGCGAGCATAACCATTCCAATTACCATTACGATAATGATAATAACTACAAATCCAAACATTTCTTCTTGTCCTTTTTTATTTTGTTTATTCATTTCTATTTTTTATTTAATTTATTTTTAATATTTTTAATCTGATAACTTTGTTGTGATGTCTACTCTTCCTAGTTTGCATCCTTTGTTTAAGTAAGAATCTTCACATATTGGTATGTATGTTCCAAAAGTTATTGTGTTATTATTGTCCTCACGAGTATAGATAGTGATTGTTTCTTCTTTCGGATAAATAATTTTTATCTCAATTTTTTGGATACTTGCTGAAGTGAAAATTGTTTCATATTTTCTGTTTACTTTATCTCCTTCTTCTGAAAATATTTTGAGTTTATCATAATCTAAACAAGAAGATGTTTCGGATTGGGAGATTATATTTTTTGAACAAATTAATTCCGGCATTGAAGCGAGATAATAAATCATGTTTTGATTTCTTACAATTTTTAGTTGGTCTGAAATTTCTTGAACTTGTCCCATTTGAAATCTTGCAAAAAATAGAAGGATTAATCCAAAAAGAAAAATTACTGCAACTAAAACAAATGCCATTTCCTGAATTTTCATTTGTGCTTTCTTTGGTTTTTTAGTTTTATTCATTTTTTAGTTTTAATTTTTCTTTTTTTCTAGATTTTTTATTTTAGTATAATCCGCAATCTTGGGAAATTGCGTTGTTATTTTGTGTTTCTATTGAAGCAATATTTGATTTTAAGGATTTAAAATTTGATTCAAATTCTTCAGAATTGATACTACCTTTTAATGCTTCGAATGTTAAGGAGAGGGGATTTAATCGTACAATAATTTGACATTGCTTTTGTTGCAATTTTAAATTTTTTGCATTATAAATTTCTATTTGAATTAGTGCTCTTGAAAAAATTCTTTGAACATTGCATTCATAAATCTCCTTATCTGAAAAAATTGATGCATAAAGTAGAGCATCAGAATAATAATTTGTTGTTTCTGTATTTATTCCATTCCCTTTTTCAATTTTTCCTAAAAGATAATCTGATGATGCACTATCTGGAATGATGGTAATATCGCAAGTTATATCCGATGGATGATTAAAGCAAATGTTTTTTGTGCATTTTGTGTCTGTTTTTATTGTATAATCATTTTCTTCCTCTCCATTATTAACTTCAAATAAAAAGTGTTTTAAGGAAGATGAATTGTCTAATGAAATTAATTCTTTTTTTATTCTTAAGGGCATTAAATTGCCATAAAAACAGTAAGTGTTTTCATAGGGAAAAATATAAACCATATCGGCAATTCTCCAAGGTGCATTAAATGGTTTTGAAAAAGTGAGTATTTCTTTTGTTGTAAAATCTTCCCCAAAAATATACTTGTCGTATATTTTCTTTTCAGAGATTGCATTGTTTGTTCCAGAAGAAGTTAATGTTTTTTTTGTATCTAAAGGAATTATTTCTAAAGATTCATATCCCAATGAATTAAAATTATCTGCTTTTTCACAATATAAATTTAAATCTGAATCTTTCTGTAATTTAATTACTCCTTCTTGTGCATTTGCAATATTTCCTGAACTTGAAAAAGGAGTTAATAGAACATCAATAGTTTGGGTTGTTTGTATTTGTGCTAATTGTTTTTGTTGAAAAAATTGTTGTCCCACAAAAAAGAATGCAAGAAAAAGGATAGACCCGCCGACAATTAATGCAAATATCCAAGAAAATTCTACAGTTCCTTTTTTTTGTATTAATTTCATTGTTTCAATTTTAATTTCTAATTTATCCTTTTATCCTTGTTGAATATTTATAATTCCATCATAATTCCCTTTATTTATAATTCTTATTTTTGCAACTCCATTATTTACTATAATACAAAAGGGATTATTGGAAAAACTTAAACAATTAACATCTTCATATTCAGAACATTTAATCCTCCAACCAGTATCTGAACTGTATTTTTGGGGGATGTCTAATGGGTAGAAGTATAAATTAAATTTTTCATCAAAAGAAATATCATTTTTTATTTCTTCACCTACTTTGCTGTTTGATCCCCCTGCCCTTTCAGATGAGTTATAAAAACATAACATTTCTATTCCTTTTGGAGTTGAAACCGAGATTATTTTATCTGCTTCTTGTCCTGTTCTTGCATAGATTACTTCTTCTTGAATTTCTTTTACTGCAAGATTAAATTTTATTTTTTCTGCATTTTGCATAAATAGGGTAATAGAATAAATTGCAACAGATATTGTAGCAATGATTATGATTATTGAAAATATCATCCCAAAAGAGAGTTGTATATCTCCTTTTTTGCTTTTAATTTTATTTTCAATCATTTTTTATCCTCTTTTATTCCCTTTTTCCCCCCTTTTTCTTCTTTACTGTCTTTCTTTGTTTGCCTTATTATTTTTTTTATTGTTTTCTTTCTCTTTTTTTAAATTTCCTATTTTAAATAGATTATAGAAATTTAAAAACCTATCTACTTTTCTGGTAATAAATAAACCTTCAAGAAACATTTATAAAAGATTTTTGGTTATCTATTAGGGATTTGAAACCAATAAAAGAGGAGAAATGAAAACAAAAAAATTACCCAAAGAAAATCAAAAAGAATTATCAAGAGTAATTCTCGCTATAATCTTTTTTTTACTTTTATTAGGATTAGCAATTGCAATTATTCGGCCATTCATTGGGGCGATCTTTGGAGGGATTTTATTAGCATATATTTTAAATCCATTATATAAGGTAGCTAAAAAAATAATTAAAAATAAATCTGTGAGCGCAGCAGTCATTTGTATTTTTGTTGCATTAATTTTTGTGCTTTTATTATATCTTGTTGCACAAATTACAATTAAAGAAGCATTCAAATTATATATGGATTTTCAAAAAGCAGATATTACAAATTTTATTAATTCTATTGTGATTAGAATTTTTCCAGATTATCCTGAATTAACTAATAAAATAATTGTTTTAATACAGCAAGGGGTAACTGATTTAACAAGTTCTTTTATTAATGCGGTGGGAAAAGTTTTAACAAACAGTGCAGAAATATTTTTAGGGATATTTTTATCTTTTTTTGTAGCATTTTATGTTTTAAAAGAAAAAGAAGAAACAGAAACATATTTACGGGATATTCTACCGTTTAATAAAGAAGTAAATGAAAGATTTATTAAAAGGGCAAAAGAAGTTGCATCTGCAACAATTTATGGACATTT
>CAYUCT010000008.1:0-16119 GCA_964443565.1 Candidatus Woesearchaeota archaeon | reverse complement strand
CTTGAAATTTCTTGTATTTTTGGGATTATTAAATTTTTTAAAGGCAAAACTTTAACTTCAATAAAATCGGTTTTTGCTCCAGATTCTGCTCCTTTAATATAATATTGATATGTAAATTTTCCTTTTTGATCTGCTCTATCTATTGGCAATGCAGACAAAACGAGATCATAATCCTCTGATGTTGGAATTTGGAATGTAACCCATGGAAGAATTTTAACATTAACTAAGCTATATGTTTGAAAATATTCGTTTGGAATTGCTCCTTTTATTGTTAAATTATATGTTGCAGGAATACTTAATTCGGATGCAACAACATCATAAATTGGAGTTTTTTCAAATGTAAATGCATAGGCATTCGTAAGGGAAAATAAAAGGGTAATTACAATAAATACAAAAGATAAAAATAATACACTCCTTTTCATATTTATCTTTATAAAATTATGATTTAAATATCTTTTCTTTTTATTTTTTAATTTTCTTCTGAAAATTTTTTTGATATTCTAAAATTGGATTATTTCCTCCCTTGTCTTTTAATGAATAATAGGAATGATCTTCAATTTTTCTAGTATTGATCATCTTATAATCTCCACTAAAATCTTTCTCATGCCAAACATTGTTTGCAACACGATTATTCTTATAATGTGTTGCTCCACCTGTTGAATCTATAAAAGAAGTATCTGTTTTTGCTTTAATTGCACATTCTAAAAAAGTTTTATATGCCAAATTTAATTTTTGTTTATCTAAAATTGGAATTAATATCTCTTTATTTTTTTCATTTTTATATCCCTCATACAAGTTTTTAGATTTATTTACTTTTTCTAATTTTTCTCTAAATTCTTTTAAATTTGCTGCACTAAATTGGAATGGTTTAAGAACAATATCCTCAAAGTTAAATTTTTCATCGCTAGCAAATCTTTTTTTTAGTTCTGAATTATATCTAGAAGCAAGTGCTCTATTAAAAATAACATTAAAAATTCCCTCCATATCTTTAGACTGTTTTAATTTAGAATCCTTTTCTTTAGAATAACTTCCTGCTTCTTCTTTAATTATCAATGCAGTAGAAATTAAATCTTCTTCAGAAACATCATAACCCAATTTTCTCATATACTTCACATCTTTTGAAATATCTTTGAAAGTTATTTCTTGATTGGTATTTGAAAGTTCCTCTATTCTTTGCTTAAAATAATTTTTTACATCAGAATCATAAATATCACGTCCTTTTTTTATTCCAATTCCTGCGGTGGCAATTGTCGCAGCAGCAGTTAACATGATTATTCCTCTTTTTATTTTCTCTTTTTTCTTTTTTTTAGAAATATATTTTTCATATTTCAAGGGTTCTTTTAAACTATAATTGTTTTTTTGATTTATCATTTTAAATAAAGTTTAAATTGGTTTATTAATTTATTATTTTTTAATTTATTGATTTATTTATTAATTTTTATCAATTTATTAATTTAAAATTTTGGTTTCATGTCCTTCTTTTTTTAGATTAATTATCTGTTGAACAAAATCTTCCATTTCATTTTCATGACTTACAATAATTAATTGTTTTACATTTAATTCTTCTAAAACCTGCCGCATTTTTTCTAATTGCTTTGAACTAAAACCGTCTGTTGGTTCATCCAAAATTAAAAAATCTTTTGTATTGATTTTTGTCATCATAGAATTAATTGTTTGATTTAATGAAAGTCTATATGCCAACGCCAATGCGGTTCTTTCCCCCCCGCTTAAATTTTTATAATTTATTTCATATCCTGCTTGTTCAATTACCGGAGTAAAAGATTCATCAATTTTTGCTTGCATATTTTCATTATCAATCAATATGGAAGACCATTTTTTGAATAATTGATTAAATTCATAATTTAATTTAAGCATAATATTTTTTTCTATTTCTATTAAAACTTCTGCAAAATTTTTATTCAAAAAGTCATAAATTTCTTGAAGCCGAATCATTTGAGTCTGAATTTCTTTTTTTAATTCAATTTCTTTTTTTAATTCAAGAAGATTTTTTTCAATATCCATTACCCCTCTTTCTAAAGAAGTTTTTTCCACAAGGATATTTTTTTCAGATAATTCTTTTTCTTTTATTTTTATTTTAAAAAAGTTTATTTTTTCTTCTTTTTCAGAATAATCTTTTATTTGTTCATGATTTTCCAAAATATTTTTTTCTAAAATTAAAACATTTTCTTTTAAACTTTTAATTTGCTCTATCAATGAAGAAATTTTTATTTCTTTTTCCTTTAAACTATCGTTCAATGAAGAAATTTTTAATTTTTTTATTTCTTCTTTTCTTTTTTCATCTATCATATTTTCAATTTCTTTTTGAATTATCTCATTTTCTTTTTCTAAATTACTTTTTTCTTCTTTTATTTTTGATAAAGACTTTTGATTTGATTCAATTGCAAGAGAATATTCTTGTATCTTTTGATTAATTTCAAAAGAGATTTTTTCTTTATGAAATTCATTCAAATCTTGTTTACAAACCGGGCAGACAGATGCTTGATTTAAATTTGAAAATTCTTTTAAATCTTTTAGAATCTCATTAGAATTTGATTTAAAATTATAAATTTGTGATTCTAAAAAAATTATCTTTTTGTCTTGTTCTTTTATTATATTTTTATTCTTTTCAATATTCTCTTTTAAATTTTTTATTTTATTGTTGATATTTTCTTCTATTTCTTTATTTTGATCAAAATTTTTTAATTTGCTCAAAAGAGTTAATTGATTTCCAATATAAACAAATTCTTTATTCAAAATTATTTCTTCATTTATTTTTTCTTTTAAAAAAGAATTTTTTTGCTTTAATTCAGTTTCTAGCGATACCAATTTTTCTTTAATTTTTTGATATGCTCCTAAGTCTGCTTGATTTTTTTCAAATTCTTTATTTAACCCATTTAATTCTTCTTGAATTAAAGTTAATTTTTCTTTGAATAAAAATAGTTTATTTTTTGATTCTTCTAAAATTTTCTTTTTAGTTTCAAAATCTTTTTCTTTAAATGGTAAATCAATAATCTGTCCTTCTTTTTGTTTTTTCTTTTCACGAATTTTTATAGAAAATATTTCGGAATTACTTAAAATTCTTTTATACTTATCAATATCAAAAACTTTTCTTAATGTATCCATTCGTTCATCTTCATCTTCAAGAAGAATTTTTTTCATATCTTCTTGGGGGGTATAAACTGTATATCGATAAACTAAATTTTGCTTTGTTAAAAGTTGCAACGAATATCCTAATGTTTCTATGACAAAACTTTTTAATTCTTTTATTGAAAGCTCTTTTGTTGAATCATTAATTGTTAAAAAACAGTTTTCTTGAGAAATATTATTCTTACTATCTCTTTTCAATGTTCTTTTAATGATATACTCTTTATTATTTATTAAAAAAACAATTTCTACAAATCCTGTTTTTTCTCCATTTCTTAATAATGCATTTCCATCAATAATTCCTTTTTGCAACCCAAATAATGCAAATTCCAAGGAAAGAAGCAGGGTAGATTTTCCGGCCCCAATATCCCCGCTAAGTAATGTTTTGCCTTCAGAAAAATTGATCTCTTGATTAATATAACTACGAATATTTTGCAATCTTATTTTTTTAATTAACATTTTTTATTTTTATTTTTATTTAGTTTCTTTTTTTTATTTTTTTTATTTTTGTTTTTATTTTTTATTAATCCCATAACGAACTTAAGTTTAAAGCTAAAACAACATCGGTAGTGATCCTATTTGAAAAAACATCATTTGTTTCTCCTTCTACTTTTTCAACATCTAAAATTTTCATTAAATTTTCAAAAAGTTGCTGATTATCTGCAGTCAATACTTTTTGTTCAATTGCATTTTCAACAGAATTTTTTTCTACTTCTTCAACGGTCTTTCCAGAATTTTCTTTTGCTCGAATATTAAATTCTTTTGTTTCCAGTCCAGAAATATTTTTAATTAAGCAATAAATTTTTTTTGATTCAAAAAAAGAATCAATTGCATCAAAATCTATATCTGAAATTTTTCCATTTTCTAAAACCCCATATAACTTTAAAGCAACAATTTTATTGTTTAAACTTTCTTTTTCTGCTAAATCCATTATCTTTTGTTTTAAAGAGATAGAATTAAGATTGTCTGCATTTATTTCTAAAAAACAAATTTCTTTTATTAAAATTGGAAATTCATTTATCTTAACTTGGTGTGTATTTTCATCTATTTCAACAATCAAAAAATTTCCAATTTTATTTTCAACTAATTCAGAAAAATTATTTGGGAATAATGCCCCGGGATATGCAAAAATTTTATTATTTATTTCCAATATTGCCTTATTATGAATATGACCCAATGCAAAATAATCAAAAGATTTTAATTTTTCATTTTTTAAAATTTCCTCTGCAGAAAGTGTAGGAACATTTCCATTTTCTACTTGTTTTTGCAAAGATTTTGGAAGAAGCTCTTTTATAGTGGTATGTAATCCAAGAATTTTTATTTTATCTTCTGGAATAGATTCATTAAAAGAATTAATCTCTTTTTGTTCTATCCCAGACTTTTTTCCGGCTAAGCCTATTAAATAATAGGGTTTATTATCAAAAATGGAATACTTATTTTCTTTTTTGAAATTTAATTTTTTTTCTGAATTCTCTTCAAAAGATTCTAAATTATAAGACACCTCATAACATAATCCTGCTTTTTCTAAAACACTAATAATTGTTTTTCCGCTAACCGAAAAATCATGTGAACCCGGAATAATATAACAAGGGATTTTAGAATCATTTAATTCTTTTAGTTTTTCAGCACAACTTGCAATCACATCGACTGCCGGAATAGCAACATCAAATAAATCTCCAGTAATAAAAACAAAGTCTACTCTCTGTTTTATACTTTCATCAATTGATTTTTTGAAAGATTCTAAATTAAGAAACTGCATTTTTGGGTCTTTCCAAGAACCAAGATGACAATCGGTAATATGTGAAAATTTCATAACAAAAAGATAATTCAAAACTATTTAAGAATTACTATTATAATAAATATAAAAGAGAATAAAAATACTTTTAAAAAAATAAAAGAAAAAAGAAACGCTCAAAAAATTAAAATTAATTATGGAATTCTTGAACAAATGTTTGTCCATTTACATCCATTTCAATGTATCCATTTTCTCCGGATTCATCAAACCAGTAATCCATTTTAACTGATTCTCCATCCATATTTGATGTATAGACTGCATGACAATACCCTGCATGGAAAAAAAGAAACTGCCTGCAATATTCTATTTAATGTTATATCTGAACAAAAAAGGTTATATTATGCTTCGGATAAAATAAACTTAAAATGTAATGAGATAGTAAAATCTTTTATTAAATAACTTAAGGTATAAACTTATTTTACCGGGGATTTTGCTTTTAAAATCTAAGAAAATGTTTTTATCTTATGTTCTTATCTCTTACATATAGCGAGAGCATAAGATTCTTTTTTATTCGTTTTAATATAAATCATTGAGAAAAAAGAAGACAAAAGTTTTTTTAAAGATTCTTTTGAATATTTATAAGATATTACAATTAGAATTTTATCATTTTTTTCAAATTATTTTATTAACAACTTTTAATTTATTTCTTAAACAACGGCATTTTGGAAGTTTGTTTGTTTTGAATATCTTGAATAAATTTGGCTGCTTCTTCTACTTCTTCCTTGTTATATCCCGCATTTATTAAAGAAATTTTTGCGGAATCCAGAGAATACCCTCTTTCAATTGCATTTTTTATTGCACCAATTAAATCTTCTCTTATCATTTTTATTTTTATAATTTTACAGATTTATAGATTCCCCATTATTCATTAAATGCAAATCTTTCTTTTCAGAATAACCTAATTCTGATGCTAATTCTGAAAGTGCTTTTCTTTTTTCTAATTCTCCGTGTGCGGGAATAATGTGTTTGGGATTTAACATATTAATAAAATCTCTTAAATCTTCTCTGCTACAATGCCCCGAGACATGAACATCCGAAAAAATTCTAACTCCTTTTTCTTTTAATCTTCTATCTACTATTGCACGATTATCAATACTTACTTGTGCAGGAATTATCTTGGAAGAATAAACCACATGGTCTCCTGAATTTAATTTGTAAGGAAGAGCTCCACGAGAAATTCTTTCTAAAATACTTCCTGGTTCTCCTTGATGCCCAGTACAAACTACCATCCATTCTTTTTTATTTTGATTTGCTTTTTTTAATTTTCTTTCAAGTTGATCTCGATAAGTTATCAAATTAATATCGGACATAAATGGAACAATTTTAATATTATTTGCAGCAGTAACATATTTATGTAGTGATCTTCCTACAAACAAAACCTTCCTATTTAATTGTTTAGCACAATCAACAATACTTTTTAATCTTGCAATATGGCTAGAAAAAGTTGTTACAACAATCCCATAATTTTGATTATCTGTAGTTAATAAAACATCCTCTAATAATCCTCTAGCAATCTTTTCACTAGGTGTTTTTCCTTCATGCCCAGCATATAAAGATTCCACAACTAACGCTAAAACCCCCTCTTTACCAATTTCTCTTATTCGTTCATAACTTGGTCTTTTTCCGATAATAGGATTATTATCAAATTTGAAATCATTTGCATATACTACTGCCCCCTTAGGAGTATGAACTACGATTAATGATGCTTGGGGAATTGAATGAGTTATATTCAAAAATTCAATTTCATAATTTTTAGATAATGCATTAAATGAAGAATTGGGAGTAATTGATCTTGTTTTTATTTTTATTTTTGATTTACTTGGAGAATCATTATAAAGCGATTTCAAAATTTCCATGGTATATGGTGTACCTGCAACTTCGGCATTATAATTTTGAATCATATGCGGGACAGCACCCAGATGATCTAAATGCCCATGAGAAACACAAACTGTTTTTATTTTTCTTCTTAAATCCCCTAAGATCAAATCATTAGGTAATGCGCCAATATTTCTAAGATCTCTTTCATTAAAATTAAATTTATTTTTTTCTTCTAATTCTACAATTGGTGGTAAATATAAACCCATATCAAAAGCAATTGCTTCTTCTCCCAACTGTAAAACCGACATATTTTTTCCTACTTCATTATATCCGCTTACTGAATAAAATTTTGAATTCATTTTAAATTATTTGATTATTAATATATTATTAAGGCGATGATAAATATAAAGACAACTATCTATCTATCTGTTTATTTGTTTATCAATTTATTTATTCCTCACTCTTTTGTATAAATAATATTTACAGATTATAAATCTTTATATAAACTTAAATCAAATTATTTGGAGATAAAGAAACTTTTAAATATCTTGTTTTAATCAATTTTTAAATGGGGCGGTAGCTCAGCGGGAGAGCACTCGGCTGAAGACCGAGGTGTCGGGGGTCCGAATCCCCCCCATCCCATAATAAGGGGGCATACCCCCTTCATGAACCCCTATGCTGTATTTTATCATCGGGTAAACCAGCATGAACCCCTATGCTGTATTTTATCATCGGGTAAACCAGCATGAACCCCTATGCTGTATTTTATCATCGGGTAAACCCCCTTCACGCTAGAAAATGAAATTTTCTGCGTGCCAAAAATTTGAAAATTTTTGAGCATGAACCCCTTGACTGTAATTTTAAAATTATTTTTATAAAATAGATAATTCTAGAAATATTTATAAAAGACAAAAGGAATAGATTATTATAAAAAAAGAAAAAGAGGAAAGTCTAAATAAAAAATGCAAAAATTACAAAACAAAAAAGGTTTTGAAATGTCTATCAATACAATCGTTATTCTCGTAATTGGTGTCACAATGTTAATTCTTGGAATTGTTCTTGTAAGAACAATTATGTGTGGAGCAATGACTATGGCTGCCACAACAAATGAAGGAGCACAAGCAGAAATTAATAAATTATTTAGTGAAGAAAATCAAGAACAAATTTCTTGTTTAGGTTTAAAGACAGCGATAGATATTATTCCTGAATCACAAAATATAATTGGTTGCGGATTTAAACCAGGAATAGAAACAACTTACACTTATAATTACACCATCAAGTATGCAATAGATGCAAATGGTGAGAGTATTAAAGATGAAGTTGAAGAAGACTGGATATTAAACTTGGCCGAAATGAAAGGAACAAAAACTGTTGGTGCAGGGCAAACAGAATATGCTACATTTATTATAACCCCTCCATCGAATGCACCAGAAGGAACAATAAGAGTAAGAATTATTGTAACCACCCCGAGAGAAGGAACAGTAGCAGATAAAGACCTAACATTTAATATCAAAAGATTAGGTATGGTCCAAAAAGGTGTTTGTTAATTAGCAAACTTTTTTAAACAATTTCTTTTTTTATATAAGAACGAAGAACTATCTAAAATGTTAAAAATATACAATACTCTAACAAGGAAAAAAGAAGAATTTGAATCATTATTAAAAGGGCAGGCCGAAATGTATTGCTGTGGTCCTACTGTTTATAATTTTGCACATATTGGAAATTTAAGAACTTATATCTTTGAAGACCTATTAAAAAGAGTTTTATTATACAATAGTTTTAATGTCAAACATGTAATAAATATCACAGATGTTGGACATTTAACAAGTGATGCAGATGAAGGTGAAGATAAAATTGAAATGTCTGCAAAAAAAGAAAAAAAGAATGCTTGGGATATTGCTCGTTCTTATGAAGAAGCTTTCAAAAATGATTTAACTTTATTAAATATTCTTGAACCAACAAATTGGTGCAGAGCAACAGAAAACATAAAAGAACAAATAGATTTAATAAAAAAATTAGAAGATAAGGGTTACACCTATACAATTGAAGGAGACGGAATTTATTTTGATACTTCTAAATTTAAAGATTATGGAAAATTAGCCAAATTAAAAAAAACAGAATTAAAAGCAGGAGCTAGAATTGCATTTAGTGAAGGCAAAAGAAATGTAACCGATTTTGCATTGTGGAAATTTTCAGAAGAAAGTTCAAAAAGACAAATGGAATGGCCTTCTCCTTGGGGAATTGGTTTTCCTGGTTGGCATATTGAATGTTCTGCTATGTCCATGAAATATCTGGGAGAAACATTTGATATTCATTGTGGGGGAATTGATCATATTCCAATTCACCATAGTAATGAAATTGCACAAAGCGAAGCAGCTACCGGAAAAAAATTTGTGAATTATTGGTTGCACGGAAATTTTTTAGTCATGGATAAAGAAAAAATTTCCAAATCTTCTGGAAATTTTATTACCCTTCAAGAATTATTGGAAAAAGGATATGAACCACTAACTTATCGTTATTTTTGCTTAACAGCGCATTATCGAAGCGAATTATTATTTTCTTATGATATACTTGATTCCTCAAATAATGCATTTAAAAATTTAAAAAATAAAGTCAGGGATATTAAATCAAATTTATCTGGGGGGGCAAGAACAGATTCAATTCAGGAATATAAACAAAAATTTTTAGAATTAATTAATGACGATTTAAATATCCCAGAGGCGTTAGCATTATTTTGGAAGGCATTAAAAGATGTTAATTTAAGCAATACTGAAAAATATGCTTTGATTTTAGATTTTGATAAAATTTTTGGATTGGGCTTAGATAATATTAAAGAAGAAGAAGTAATTATCAATGAAGAATTAAAAGAATTATTAGAAGAAAGAGAAAAAACTAGAAAAGAAAAAAATTGGAGAAAAGCAGACCAAATAAGAGAAAAAATTAAGAAATTGGGATTTATAGTCGAAGATAGCGATAATGGACAAAAATTAAAAAGATTTAGTCAAGATTCTTTAATATAAATTAAAATGAATTGGGTGTACTAAAATTAGTTGAATATACTAAAATGAAAGAAAGAGAAATTGAATATAAAAAATTTAGATGGTTTTTTACTTCTAATAAACTACTGGTTATAGGGGGCAAGAGTGCAGAACAAAATGAAGAAACTATCCCTTTAGCAAAACAAGGAGATATTATTCTACACACTAAACTTCCTGGAAGTCCATTTTGTATTATTAAATCAGAATATGGAAAAATAAAAAAACAAGATGTAGAAGAGGCAGCAATATTTTGTGCATGTTTTTCACAACAATGGAAAAATAATAAAAAAGAAATTGCAATCCATTATTTCAATCAAGAAGATATTTTTAAAATAAAGGGAGACAAAAAGGGAACTTTCCATGTTAAAAAAATACTCGGCGAAATAAATGTTAAACCCAAATTATATTTAACATTTCAAGAAGGAAAATTGAGAGCAATTCCAAACGATTCTATAAAAGAAAAATTATTTGAAATTATCCCGGGAAAAATAGAGAAAGAAAAATTTGCAAAAATCATTAAAGAAAAATTAGATGAAAAAGGAATAAGTATAAAAGAAGAAGAAATTTTAAGTGCAATACCTTCGGGGGGATTTTCAGAAATATGACCGAAATGATTAAACTACAAATTGGAAAGAAAGGACTTACAGATAGTTATATCGAAAGTCTAGCAAAAACATTTAAAAAGCACGATTTAATTAAAATTAGTGTATTGAAATCTGCCCTTAGAAATAGGGAAGAACTTAAAGAAATGGCTGAAGAGCTATGTTCTAAATTAAAAAAAATAGAAAATAAAGATTTTACATACCGAGCAATCGGATATACCTTAATAATAAGAAAATGGCGAAAAAGCTTGAAATAAACCCAAAAGAAATTGAACCAGAAATATTTCTTGGTAAATTATCAGAAAACCTTAAATCTGTTCCAGAAATAATTATGCCAAAATGGGCGGAATATGTTAAAACAGGTTCTTCTAGAATGCGACCTCCAGAAGCAGAAGATTGGTGGCATGCACGAAGTGCGAGTATTTTAAGACAAGCATATATCCGGGGGGTAGTTGGAGTAAGTAAATTAAAAACAAAATATGGTAGCGCAAAAAAAAGAGGAGTAAAACCAAAAAAATTTAAAAAATCTAGCGGTAAAATTATAAGAACAATTTTACAACAATCTGAAAAAGCAGGACTTATTGAAAAAGTAAAATCAAAAAAATCTGGAAGAAGATTGACTAAAAAAGGAAAAGAACTTTTAGAAAAAATCGCTTTAGACATAAGTAAAAATAAATAAAAATAATTCTAAAAATGGCACGATATAAATCAACTTCAAAAAAGACAAGATTAACTAAACAAGGAAAACATACAAAATGGGCTCCTTTTTGGGCGGTATTAAAAGCTTATGGGAAAGGAAAAAGAGTACATCCATCATCTTTAACAAAAACAAAAAGAAGCTGGAGAAGGGATAATATTAATACAAATATTAAAAATAGTAAAATTATAAAACCAAGAACAAGAAAAGTAGAAAAGAAGTACTGATAATTAAAAAATGGCAGAAAAACAAAAAACAAAGAAAGAAGAAGTGGAAAGAATCTATACTGTTCCATTAAGAAATAAATGTTTAACTGTTCCATGGTACAAAAAAGCAAAAAAAGCAACAAAAGTTTTAAAAGAATTTCTTGCAAAAAATATGAAAGTCGAAAATAGAGACATCAAAAAAGTAAAACTAGCAGATGAAGTTAACAGAGCATTATGGTCAAGAGGAATCACAAATCCACCTTATAAAATAACTGTAAAAGCAATAAAAAAAGATGGAATTGTTTCTGTTCAATTTGTTTCTTTACCAAATAAGTATAAATCAGAAAATATAAAACTTAAAAAATTAATAGAAAAGAAAGAAAAGAAAAAAGAAGAAAAACAAAAAAAATCAGTTAAAAAAGAAGAAATAAAACAAGAACCTTCTGAAAAGAAAATTGAAAAAGAAAAAACTTCTTCTGAAGCAAAACCAGAAAGAAAGGTTAAGAAAGTTTAATTCTTAAAAAATTTGCTTATTCTTTTTATTTTAAAAATTGTCAAAGTTTTTAAAGAATTTTATTATATCTTAATTATGAAAGAAGAATCTTTAAATGGGTTTATTCTACTAAATAAACCTCTTGGGATAACTAGTTCAACTGCTTGCATTAAGGTAAAAAATATTTTAAATGCAAAAAAAGTTGGTCATGCTGGAACATTAGATTTAAACGTTTCCGGAGTTTTGATAATTGCATTAAATAATTCTACAAAATTAATGCCATTCTTTGATAAATTAGATAAAGAATATATTGGGAAAGCAAAGTTGCATACAAATACTTCTGAAGAAAAATTGGGTAATTTAATTAAAAAATTTATTGGAAAAATTAAACAATTGCCCCCGAGAAAAAGTCACGTAGCAAGAAAAGAAAGGATTAGAGAAATTTATGAATTTAAAATATTAAAATTTGATGAACAAAATAAAACTTTTGAATTTTTTGTTCAATGCGAAGCAGGAACATATATTCGAAAATTAATTCATGATTTAGGAGAAGAAATAGGAGGAGCACAGATGATTGAATTAAAAAGAACAAAACAAGGAAAATTTTTACTGAATGAATGCACCAAATTAGAAGATTTAACAAAAGACAAAATAATTAAAGAAAAAGATATTTTAAAAAAAGTAAGATAAAAATTATTTGGGGGAGATAACTTCTTTAATTTCCAAGAGAATATTATTTCCAACATAATTAATTCTTTTAGAAAAATCCACTTCTTTTTTAGCAATAATTTGTTCGCCCGTATAAAAATCTCGACCAGAAGTCATTGCAGGAATATCCTGATATTCTCCCTTTATTTCTTCTCCATCTTTTAGAACAACTACTGCATTTCCTCCACCCTTTTGAGTATAAATTTTAGAAATTTCATCAAATGAAAATCTAATTATTGATCCCTTAACTTTAAGATAAACTCCTTTTTCTTTAATAAAATTAACATATTGCCCTGGTTGAATTACCTTTGATTTTATGGTCATAATACTTATATCTTTTAGATTAATTGTTTCTTTTTCAGTTAAATCATAAAGTATCCCATTATATTCTTTACTGCAAGTATCATCAAATAAAAGTCCATAATCCCAAGTTGGATCATTGTAGTAAGTACCGTTTAAAAGACTAACTAATTTTGTTGATTCTTCTCCGGAAATTTTAGATTCTTGGTACTTATAGTAAGTATTATCTGCAGAAGAAAAACCCAAAAAAGTGAAAATTAATGAGCTAATTAATAAATTTTCCAATTTTCCTCTTTTTTTAAAGACCATAATAGAGAAAATAAAGGAATATTTAAAAACTTTTCGAAAATAAATTAATTAATAAAAATGAGAGAATTTTTTTATTTTTCAAGAAATGCAAGAACTTCTGGAAATTTTAGCAATTTGATGGAAGCCGGAAGATTAGATATTGCTTGTCATATTATAATTATGTCTTTTTTTGTTTCTCATTTAACAAGAAAGGGAGTTAAACTTCATTTATTTTTTTATGGCCCACCAGATGCTCCAAAACATCTAGAACTAGGATCTTTTGATGAAAATACAAAAAAATTAGAAAACGGAGAAGAATTTAACATCAGCAAAAAAGATTTATCGGGATTAATAAAAAAAATGTTATTTAAATATCAAAAAGGAATAAAAAAAGAAGTATTTCCTAGCTGTTTTATTGAAAAAAAAGATATGCTCAAAGAACTAAAAGAATTAAAAAAACAAAAAAGAGAAATTTACATTTTAGATGATAAAGGAGAGGATATAAGAGACATACAAATTGGAAAAAATCCTTGTTTTGTTTTAGGAGATCAAGATGGATTTAATAAAAAAGAATTAAAAGATCTTGAAAAAATTGGGAAGAAGATTAGTATTGGAAAAGTTACATATTTTGCAAGCCAAACTCTTGCAGTAATTCAAAATGAATTAGACAGAAAAAAAATAGAATAACTCAGATAAACAAGAATCTAAGATTTTAAGTTAAATATTTAAATTGTCTTTATTACAAACTAATATGTCACGAGAAGATGAAATTTTAAAAAATAGAAAGGAAAAAGTAGAAGAATTAAAAAAATTAAAAATAAATCCTTATCCTGATAGATTTGAAAAAAATTCTAATTCTAAAGAAATTAAAGAAAAGTATGAATATTTAAAACCTGAAGAAAAAGCAAAATTAAAAGAAGATATTAAAATTGCTGGTAGAATTATAACATTAAGAAATCTTGGAAAAATTAATTTTTGCACATTGCAAGATTTTAACGGAAGAGTTCAAGTTGTGATTCAAGAAGATGAATCTGGAAAAGATGTTAATGAATTTTTCTTAAAGAATATTGATTCTGGAGATTTCATAGGGGTTGAAGGAAGCATATTCAGAACAAAAAGAGGAGAAATAAGTGTTCTTGCAAAACAAATAATAATATTATCAAAAGCAATAAAACCACTTCCTGAAAAATATCACGGAATACAAGACGATGAAGAAAAATTAAGACGGAGATATCTAGATATAATTATGAATCCAGAAATAAAAGAATTGTTTATTAAAAAAATGATTTTTTGGAAAACTCTGAGAGAATTTTTAATTAAAAAAGGATTTATTGAAGTTGAAACCCCTGTTCTTGAAATCTCTTCGGGTGGAGCAGCAGCTACACCTTTTAAAACCCATCATAATGCATTAGATTTAGATGTTTATCTTAGAATATCGATGGGAGAATTATGGCAAAAAAAATTAATGGTTGCGGGTTTTGAAAAAACTTTTGAAATTGGAAGACAATTTAGAAATGAGGGAATGGATATGGAACATTTGCAAGATTATACTCAATTAGAATTTTATATGGCTTATTCAAATTATGAAGATGGAATGAAAATAATTGAAGAGATGTATAAAGAAGTTGCAAAAGAAGTTCTTGGAACCTTAAAATTCAGTAGCCATGGACATGAAATTGATTTTGAAAAAAAATGGGAAATTTATGATTATGAAAAATTAATTAAAGAAAAAACAGGAATAGATATTTATAATTCTACAAAAGAACAAATTGTAAAAAAATTAACTGAACTAAAAATAGAATACAAAAGAAATGTAGATAAATGGAGACTTATTGATGGGCTTTGGAAATATTGCAGAAAACAGATTTCTGGACCAGGATTTTTAATAAATCAGCCAGTAGAATTATCTCCTTTAGCAAAAAGAAGTTTAAAAGACCAAAAAAAAGTACAGCAATTTCAAATTATAATTGCTGGAACAGAAATGGGCAATGGGTATAGTGAATTAAATGACCCTGTAGATCAAGAAGAAAGATTCAAGAGACAAATGAAATTAAAAGCACAAGGGGACACAGAAACCCAAGATCATGATAAAAGTTTTGTTGAAGCTTTGATGTATGGTATGCCCCCAACATTTGGATTTGGTGTCTCTGAAAGATTATTTTCTTACTTGGTTGATAAACCTATCAGAGAATGCGTTATTTTTCCTTTAATGAAACCAGAACAAGAAAATGAAGAAAATAAAAATGAGGATGAGAATAAAAATAAAGAAGAAAGAAAAATAATTGAACAAAAAAAAGTTGCGCCAAAATTAAAAACACAAAAATAAAAATGGATAATCTTAAAAAAATTAGATTAATTTTACTCACTTCTTTAATATTTTTTAACTCTGGAATTTCTAAAACAAGTGAAACAAATTATTTAAAAAAAACATGGATTAAAGAAACAGAAACCGGAATCAAGATTTATACTTCTGGAAAAACAAAAGATAAGACAGATTATTTAGGGTTTTCAATTTATTATGATTCAAATATTATAATTGATTTTCCAATAAAAGAAGTTTCTGGAAAATTCAAAAAGTTTTGGGAAATAAATTATTTATTAAAAACACCAGAAGAGAGCACCTACAGAAGATTAGATCTTTCTGATTTTGAAGGAAAAAAGTATACCTGTGCATTATGGGAAAAGTTTTATGAATTTGAAGGAGAAACTCTTGAGATGATTAAAGAAATTGATAGATTATATGGAATAATCCCTTTAATTGGAAAAAAACAAAAATTGCAAGAATAAAGAATATTGAATCACGAAATCCTTAGTATCACACCTTAAAACGCTTAGAAAATCTAAAAGATTTTCTGCATCCCAAAAATCTTTGATTTTTGAGGAGGTGTGGTTTGTATTTGATTTCGGGATACTATGAAATTGAATAATTTCATGTACAGGAAAATATTGTTTTCCTAGTACCAAAAACAGAAAATGCATAGAAAATCTAAAAGATTTTCTGCGTCCCAAAAATAGAATATTTTTGAGGAC
>CAYUCT010000007.1:0-18599 GCA_964443565.1 Candidatus Woesearchaeota archaeon | reverse complement strand
TTGGATGCAGGAGAAAGTTCAAGTGTTTATATTACATTGGTTCCATTAGCAAATGCTTCTGAAAGTAACATTTTAGATATTTCTGTTTCAAGCAATGGAATAACTAAAGAACAAACATTAACTATCCCAATACAAAAATCAACAGAACAAGCAAGTATCTGGGATCAATTAATATTTGAATTTAAAAGACAATGGTGGTTAGTAACATTAAACGTTTTATTATTTATTGGAATAATTCTCTTATTGATTGCATTATTAAAACCAAGAAAAAGATTTCCAAATACTGAAATAAGATTAAGAAGTGCAAGAAACGAAAATGGAAATGGTAAAAAAAGAAAATAATTTTCTTTCTATTTTTAAAAATTGATTTTAAATAAAATTTTATGTGCTATTGAAATAAAAACTTAGAAGATTATCTATTTGAGAAAATGGGAAGAAAATCTAACAGAAATCAAAGAAGAAAAGGAAACTCAAAAAAAGATAAAGGGTGGGTTGTAAAAAATGATAGACCCGAGGAATACTTAGGAGACCCTCATTTTTATTACACTGATGAAGAAGTAGAAAAATATGCTCGTTCTAGGGGTATGAAAAGAGCACAAGAAAAAATAGCTTATAGAGTTTTAGAACTTTTAGAGTTAGAGCCTGAAAAATCTTTATTAGATATTGGCTCTGGTCCAGGATATACTGCGGATGTTTATCGTTCAGAAGGATATAATATAACTTGCATGGATTTAATTCCAAAAATGATAGATAAGGCCAAAGAAAAAGAATTTGAAGCATATGTTGGAGACATGAGGGATGTTGGGAAATTATTCGAAGGTCGTAAATTTGATGGAGTTGTTTCTGTTTCTGCACTTCAGTGGATTAAAGACAAACAAGAAATACAAAGAGTAGCCCAAGGAATTTATTCTGTTTTAAAAAAAGATGGACATCTTGTTATTCAATTTTATCCAAAGAGCGAACAAGAATTAAAAGAAACTGCGAGTGTTTTTACTCAAAATGGTTTTCGTGGAAAAATAATTACTGATTGGCCAGATATTCCAAAAAATAGAACAACTTATTTAGTCATGAAAAGAGATTAAGAAATTTTTAAAATTTTTAAAATTTCTCTGTGATAATCTTCGGGATAATTACTTATTGCTTCAACTTTATTAAATGTTTTTATGAAATCGGATAAAAATTCTTTGTCCAACTTACTCCAAAAGGATTCTACATTTTTCTTAAAGTTATCTACTTTATTTTTCTTTTTTAAGTTATCAACAAATAAACAATCCTCATTTAAAACCAACCAAATTTCTTCATTAATCTTCCTTAAATTTAAAGGATATAGCATACAAACAAAAGGTTTAATATTTTGAATTGAACATCTGCCGCAAGAATCTCTTAATTGACATAGGGGTTGAGGCTTTTCGGGATTAATTTTGTCATTCTCTCTAATAAATGAATCTATAAATACTATATCTCTATTAATTTTAATCGTATCTGCTTCTTTTGTTATCTGATTAATTTCTTTAGGATGAAGCCAAATGTATCCTCTGCAATCAATATACTTACATTTTTCACAATCTTCGGAAATTCCACTAAAAAGATTATCTAATTCTTTTTCGTAATGCGTAATTCCTATTTTTCCACCAGAAGTTAAAAAGATATATACTATACTTTAAGTAATGTTTATTTTTGGCGTATACAAAACACTAGCACTCAAAAATTCTAAATCCCCTACAACAAAATAACTTGTCTGCCTTTGTTCAGAAAATCTTGGCCGATATGAATCCATTAAACTTTTTAATTGTTATCTCATTTCTTTTTACCTCCTTACAATTGTGGTGGTTTACCGTCATCCACTCGCTGGTATTTTCCAATCAGTAAATGCTGAACCTGTTAATCCATCATAAATTTTTTCTTTGAACTGAATAACTTTACAGCCCCCATTAAGATAAGCTTTTTAAAATATAAATCTCATCTATTAACATGAAAACTCAAGATGATTTAATTAAAAAGAATGAATTAAATGAAATCCTAGAAAGTCTTAGTTTAATTGAAAGACAAATACTCCCTTTCATCGAATTAAAAGATATTCAAAAGATAAAAGAAAAATCAGAATTAGATGAAACAACAATTTTAAGAGCCCTAAGTTTTCTCAATAATAAAAAAATAATTACTTCTAATTCTAAAAAAGAAACGATTGTAGAATTAGATTTTAATGGAGCCAATTACCTTAAAAATGGACTCCCAGAAAGAAAATTGCTAACTTTCTTAATAAATGAACATAAAGAATTTACTCTAGAAGATGCTAAAAAAAATTCAAAATTAACAGATAATGAATTTGCTATTGCATTGGGAGTTTTAAAATCAAAGACACTTATTAATTTAAAAAATGGGAAAATATCATTTTCAGGAAATAAAGAAAACGCAATAAAAAAATTTATTGAAGAAAAATTTTTAGAACAATTGCCCCTAGAATTAAATAAATTAAACGAAGAACAAAAATTTACCTTAAATAAATTAAAACTTCGAAAAAGTATCATTTTGATTAAAGAAGAAAATGAATTAACTTTTGATATAACTCCATTGGGAAAAGAAATTATAAAAAATATTGATAAAATTGATAAAAATTTAATTGAAAATTTAACTTCTGAAATTATTAAAAAAGGATTATGGAAAGGGAAAAAATTTAGAAAATATGATCTAAACACTAGCGGGACAAAATTAATTGCTGGAAGAAGGCATTATTATCTTGATTTTATTGATGAAATAAGAGAAAAACTTGTTGCTCTGGGATTTGAAGAAATACAAGGAGATATGATTGTAAATGAGTTTTGGAATTTTGATGCATTATTTCAACCACAGTTTCATTTAGCAAGAGAATGGACAGATAATTATAGAATAAAAAATAAAATAAAATTTGAAGAGATAAATAAAGAAGTAATGCAAAGAGTAAAAAATATTCATGAAAAAAAATGGAAATATTCTTGGAGTTTGGATAAATCTCAAAATCCAATTTTAAGACCACAAGGAACTGTTTTGAGTGCATTAACAATGGCCAATAATCCAAAGATTCCCGGAAAATATTTTTCTGTTGCAAGAGTGTTTAGACCCGATAATCTTGATTCTTCACATCTTTCAGAGTTTAATCAATTAGAAGGAATTGTTATTGGAAAAAATTTAACCTTAAAACATTTAATGGGAATTTTGAAGTTATTTGCAACAGAAATTGCAAATGCCGAGAAATTAAGATTTGTTCCAGATTATTATCCTTTTACAGAACCAAGTGTAGAATTAGATGTTTACAAGGACGGCAGATGGCTTGAATTAGGCGGAGCTGGAATATTTAGAACAGAAGTTGTAAACTCTCTGATGCCTAATGCAGAAAAAGAAGAAATTACAGTAATTGCCTGGGGATTAGGATTGGATAGATTAGCCATGTTAAAGTATGGGATAAAAGATATAAGAGACATATTTAGTCATAAATTAGAATTATTGAGAGATAAAAAGATAAATTTTGAAGATTAAAATAAATAATTTAAATTAAAAATAAAAAACAAAATGCCAACAATAGAAATTTCAAAAAAAGATTTAACCAATTTAGTAGGAATTAAATTTAATTTAGATGAAGCACTACCATTATTAAAAGCAGAAGCAGAAGAAGATACAAATGATAAAGACAAATTAAAAATAGAACATAAAGATATTAACCGTCCAGATTTATTATGTGTTGAAGGTATGGCAAGAGAAATAAGATTAAAAGCAGGAATAGAAAAAAATTTTGGTTTTAATACAGAAAAACAAAACAAAGAAAATATTGTAAAAATAGATTCAAGTGTAAAAAATGTTCGTCCGATTATTGGTTGTGCTATCGCAAAAAATGTAGAAATAAGTGATGATTTTTTAAAACAAATTATTCAATTACAAGAAAAATTATGCGAAAACTTTGGAAGAAGAAGAAAAGAAGCCGCATTAGGAGTATATGATTATGACCAAATAAACTGGCCAATAAAATATACTACTAAAGATCCGAATAATTTTTCATTTAAACCTTTAGGAGAAAATAAAGAATTAACTTTAAAAAAAATTCTTTCAACGACAGAAAAAGGAAAAGAATATGGAAAAATAATTGAAGAATTCAAAGAATATCCTATAATTATTGATTCAAAAGAAAATGTTCTTAGTATGCCCCCTATTATTAATTCAGATTATTCTGGGAAAATAACTAAAGACACAAAAAACTTATTTATAGAAGTTTCAGGGAATAATGAACGATTTGTTTTACCGGTATTAAATGTAATAGTATTGGCATTAATTGAAAGAGGAGCAACGATTTATCCTGTTGAACTGAATTATGAAAACAAAAAAATGACCACCCCTATATTGGATTCAAATATAATTAAAATTTCTCCTGAAAAAATAAATAAACTACTAGGAATAGAATTAAAGAATAAAGAGATTATTGCACTATTAAAAAAATCTGGTTATCTTGCAAAAGAAAAAACAAAAGATATTGTAGTAGAAGTTCCATTTTATCGACAGGATATTCTTGATGAAAGAGACATTGCAGAAGATATTGCGATTGCTTATGGATACAATGAATTAACACCTGAAATTCCAGAGATATTTACAATTGGAAAAAGATTAAAAAATTTTGCAATAAACGAAAAAATCTCAAATTTGCTGATCGGATTAGGATTACAAGAAGTTTCAAATTTTATGCTAACAAATAAGGAAACAATTTTTAAAAAAATGAATATAGAAGAAAAAGAAATCATAGAAATAGAAAATCCTATGTCTGTGTTATATTCGTGCTTAAGAAATTCACTTATTCCTTCAAATTTAGAATTTTTGGCAGATAATAAAAATTCGCGATATCCCCAAGAAATTTTTGAAATTGGAAAAATAATTGAATTAAAAAATCAAAAATTTAAAGAAAAAACAAATTTAACAATCTTAAGCTCTTCACAAGACACAAATTTTACTAAAATGAAACAAATCTTAGATTTTCTTTCAAATATTCTCGATTTTGAATATAATCTAGAACCAATTAAAAGAAATGAAGATGAAAAAAATAAAACTTTTATTGATGGAAGAGTTGCAAAAATTCTTTTAATTAAACCAAATAAAAAAATAAAAGCCAATGAAATAGAAGAAACAAAAGAGATTGGTTTAATTGGGGAAATTCATCCAGCAACATTAGAAAATTTTGGCCTAATTATGCCTGCTTCTTGTTTAGAAATAAATTTGGATTTATTAATTTATTAGTTTTATTAAGCTATTTTAGATTGTTTAATACTTGAAGTAAATACTTTTTAATATTCGCTAGATTTAAAAATTGAAAACCCATTCTTTTTTCATGCCCAGATGGCACAATGGTAATGCGCCGGTCTTGAGAACCGGTTTCCGAAAGGATCTCCAGGTTCGATTCCTGGTCTGGGCGTTGAATGATTCGGAATCGAACAGATTCCGCTCAAAAATTATCAAATTTTTGGCGTCCCGAAAATTGTTTTCAATTTTCAAGGAGATTCCTGGTCTGGACATTTGATAGTTATCTAACAAATAAAATGATAATAAAAACAAAAAGGTTAATCCTAAGACCCTTAAAAATAAGTGACTGGAAAGATGTGATTGAAGGAGCAAATGATTTAGAAGTTTCTAAAAATCTTTCAGTAGTTTCATATCCTTACAAAAAAGAAGATGCTTTAAAATGGATCAAAGTTACAATAAAAAATTGGAATAAAAAAGAAAAAGACGATTATACTTTTGCAATAGAACTAAAAAAAGAAAAAAAAGTTATTGGCGCAACAGGAATACATGAGATTAGTAAAAGAAATGGTATTGCACAAACCGGTTCTTGGATTAATAAAAATTATTGGAGAAAAGGATATATTTTAGAAGCGAAAGTTGCAATACTAGATTTTGCTTTTAATAAATTAAAATTGCGAAAAATTGAAAGTGGGGCTTTTGCTCAAAATATTGCTTCTAGTTGTATGTCCAAATCTCTAGGATTCAAATTTGAAGGTAAACAAAGAAAACAAATAATTTGTTTAGCCACCAAAAAAGTACATGATATTCTAAAATATGGAATATTAAAAGAAGAATGGAAAAAGTCTAGATTGGGAGTTATTAAAAAAGTAGAAAAAAAGATAAAACAAGTTCCCTGATAAAAATGGTATTAAAAAATCCAACAAAACATGAAATTGGAAAAACGATTGTTTTCTTTGTAAGACATGGCGATAGAATTCATATTCCCGGTGCATTGCCTCCAAGGGATTTTAGTTTAAGCCTAAAAGGAGTAAAACAAGCAAAAGAAGTTGCAAATAAATTTTATAAAATAAAAGAAGAAATAGATGCAGTTTATTCTAGCGATTTAAAAAGGGCAAAGGAAACAGCAGGAATAATCTCTAAAAAAATAAATAAAAAATTTAAAATAATCCCTGAATTTAAAGAAATAGATAAAATTCTTGAAAATAAAAATTTTATAAGTTATAATTATTTAAAACATTATACCAAATTCTTAAAAACAATAAAAAAATTAGATGAAATACTCAAAAAGGAGAATGGAAAAACAATAATTATTGTTGCACATGGAAGATTAATGAAATCAATAATTGGATACAAATTAAAAATTGGATTAAGAAAGGGAAATGTATTTGATTATAATAACTGCCATATTACTAAAACAAGATTTAATGGAACAAAAATAGAGTATATCAATTATTTTAACAGCAAAGAATTAATTTATTGATAATCTCTTTTTTAACTTAATCTAATTTTATATTGAAACAACTTTAATTTTTAATTATCCAAATTTAAAATTTTCTTTTTATTATTTACCATCTTTATTAAATTAAATATCAAAATAAAAATGATCCCTCCAGAAATTGAAATTACCCAATCAACTGGTTCTATAGGAGCGGTAGTAAAAATTTTGTTTAAAGGAGTATAAATAATTGCAATTGTTGCAAATAGAGAGATAATTGATGCAATCATCAAAGATTTATTTGCTTTAAATGAACCAGGGGAAATTAATCTTTTAAAAGACATAAAATGATGCGCACCAAAGATTTCTAAAATAATCAATGTAACTAATGCCGTGGTTCTTGCAAATAAAAATGGTTGATTTAAAATATTATGTGCAATAAAAAAAACACCCAAAGTAATCAGCATCATAAAAAAACCAAAAAGTGCAATCCAAATAATTAAAGATTGATTTAAAATTGCTTTATTCTTTTTTGGTTTTTCTCCTAAAATATTATTTGAAGAGGGAGTAACTGCCAATGTTATTGCAGGAAGATCATCAGTAACCAAATTCATAAATAATATTTGCAAAGCTAAAAGCAATGGAACTTCCCATCCTAAAAATGGAGATAAAAGTGTTCCAAAAAATAAAATTCCTAATTCAGCATAACTGCAAGATAATTGATATCCTGTAAATTTTAAAATATTTTTAAAAATTGTTCTTCCCTCTTTTATTGCATAAATAATTGTTGCAAAATTATCATCTTTAAGAATTAAATCTGCAACTTCTCTAGAAACATCTGTTCCTTTCTTACCCATTGCAACACCAATATGTGCTTCTTTCAAAGCAGGAGCATCATTTACCCCATCGCCAGTCATTGTAACAATCTCCCCACAAGATTTTAACGCTTTTACAATTCTTAATTTATGTTCCGGTTTTACTCTTGCAAATATATCAATATTATATACAAACTTAGAAAGTTCATCATCGGTATAATTATCTAATTCATATCCTTCAATACATTCTCCTTTTAATCCAATTTGTCTTGCTATAGCAATAGCAGTATCTCGATTGTCCCCTGTTATCATCTTAACTTTTATTCCCGCATTAAAACAACCTCTAATTGCTTCTTTTACCTCTGGTCTTGGGGGATCATCTAATCCTACAATTCCCAAGAAGATTAAATTCTTTTCAAAATGATCTTTTTCTAAAGATTCAAATTTTTTATATGCTAATCCAATTGTTCTAAAGGAATCTTTTGCTAAAGAATTATTAATCAAAAGAATTTTTTCTTTTTCTTTTTTTGTTAAGGTAAATATCCCATCATTTCTTTGAATAAAATTACATTTATTTAATAAAATTTCTAATGCTCCTTTACTATAAACATAATTTTCTTTTTTAAAACCAATATTATTTTTACACATAACCGACATAATTTTTCTTTCTGAATTAAATGGAATTTCTTCAACACGCATTAATTTTAAATCCTCTTTTAATATCCCTGCTTTTGCACCAAGAATTAAAATTGCGGATTCAGTAGGACTCCCGGTGGCATGATAAAAATTATTTTCACCGGTTCTTTCAATTATTGCATCATTGCACAAAATTCCTGTTCTGATTAATTGACTAAGAACAAAATCATTATTTGGATTTATTTTTTCGGATATTTTTTTAGAGGTATCAGATATATAAAAATTTCCTTCTCCTTCATATCCGGCACCAGAAACTTCAATTAATTTATTATCACAGTATATTTTTTTAACAGTCATTTCACCAGTTGTAATTGTTCCAGTTTTATCTGAACAAATAACTGTTGTTTCACCTAATGTTTCAATTATAGACATTCGATTTACAATTGCATTTTTCTTAGCCATTCTATGTGCTCCTGATGCCAAAGCAGTAGTCAAAACAACTGGAAGCCCTTCTGGAAAAGCAGAAACAGATAATGCAATCACTAATATTAAAATATCTGCGAAAAGAGTTTTGGTTGTAAAAAATGTTATGGCCCCCGTTAATAAAGAAAAAATAATTGCAATAATTGCCATCTGCTTGGCAATTGAATTAACTTTTTTTTGCAAAGGTAATTCTTTTTCTGCTATTGAAATCATCTTGGAAATTTGCCCAAACTTGGTATTCATTCCGGTATGTAAAACTTGAGCAATACATTTACCATTTACTACGAAAGAACCCATAAACAAAATGTTTTCATCAGAATATTTTTGAACATTATCTAAATGAATGTTAAAAACTTTTTTCTTTATCTCTTTAGACTCGCCAGTTAAAATAGATTCATTTACCGATAAATCTCTTTCTTCCAAAACTAAACAATCTGCAGGAATTTTATCTCCATTCCTTAAAATAATAATATCGCCAGGAACAATTTCTTTAGAAACAATCTCCTTCTCTCTTCCTTCTCTTAAAACAATAGAAAATTGAACAACCATTTTTTTTAATGCCTTAATCGCATTTTCGGCCTTATATTCTTGAATAAATCCAGTAATAGTCATAAGAAGTATAACAAAAAGAATTGCATAACTGGTAATAGATTTTCCAACAAAAAAAGAAATTATTGCTGCAACTGTTAAAAGATAAATTATTAGATTTCCTTTAAATTGTCTTAAAAAAATTTTAAATGGAGATACAAAATGAGTATCTTTAATCTCATTATATCCAAATTCTTTCAATCTCAAGGAAACATCATGGTTATTAAGTCCGGTTTTTATAAAATCGTTTTCTGATTGTTCTAATTCACCTAGTTCTAATTCACTTCTTTCCATATTTTATTAAAGAAATTATTGTTTAATAAGTTTTATTATTTAATATACCCTCCTTTTTGCAGATTCCAAAGATGTTGATATTCTCCTTTTTGCTTTATCAACTCCCTATGAGAACCAATTTGCACAATTTTTCCATCTTTTAAAACAACAATTTTATCTGCAGACATAATTGTTGAAAGTCTATGCGCAATAATAATACTTGTTCTATCTTTCATTAATTTAGCTAAATCATTTTGAATATCTTTTTCTGTTTGACTGTCTAATGAAGAAGTTGCTTCATCTAAAACAAGAATTTTTTTATTTGCAAGAAGCGCTCGGGCGATAGATACCCTCTGCTTTTCTCCACCAGATAACTTTATTCCTCTTTCTCCAACAATTGTATTTTCTTTTTGCGGAAACTTTTCAATTATCTTATCTAATTGAGCAAATTTAATTACCGATAAAACTTCTGCCCTTTTTGCGTTAGGATTAGAAAAGGTAATATTATTATAAATTGTATCATCAAACAAAACACATTCTTGAGGGACTATTGACATTTCAGATCTTAATGATTCATATTTCACATCAGTAATATTTTTATCATCAATCAAAATTTCTCCCTCATTTAAGTCATATAATCTATAAAGTAATTTGATTAATGTTGATTTTCCACTACCTGAATGCCCAACCAATGCAATTTTTTCATTTTTATTTATGAATAAATTAAAATTTTCAAATATTTTTCTTTTACCATATTTAAAATTAACATTCTTAAAAGAAATTTTTCCTTCTTTAATAGACAATTCTTTTGCATTTACTTTATTTTTTATTTCAGATTCAATTTTACCATAAGCAAATAAATCTTGAAAATCTGCCATAGATCTATAAAAACCACGCATCCCATGAACTAATTCATATAATGGACCAACTAATTTTCCATAAGTAGTATAAATAAATGTTAATGTACCGATACTCATTACCCCGGCAAAAACTTGATTTATTGAAAAATATATCAATAAAAATGTTCCAATACCCAAAATAAGCATTTGCCCCAATCCCACAATCCTAAAATAATTCCAATTTTTTAAAAAAGATTCTCGAGTATTATCTGCAAGGGATTCATATTTCTTTCGAATATAATCTTCTTTACCAAAATATTTTATTGAATCAATATTTGTAAATGTATCTGCAACATTTCCTTTTTCTATATCTTCATTTTTATTAGCTTTAAGATTTAATGGTTCTTGAAATCTTTGAAGAATAAAACTATACCCTACAAAAACCAAAACCGTTCCAAGTAAAATTAGTGAAATAGTTTTATCAAAATAAAGTATTGCAGAAGCAGCAACACATATTTTAAATAATGTAGGAAATAAAGTAAAAACAAAAACATCAGTCATTCGTTCTAAAGCACTACTGCCCCTCCCCAATCTCGAAATTAAAGAACCTGTTTTGTTAGTCGTATAAAAATTATGCGATAATCCCATAAGATGTGAAAAATATTTTTTCTTTAAATCAAAAATTGAATCGGTTTCTAATTTATTAATCAAAGACATTCTAAACCACATACTAATTATGAGCCCAATTTCCATAGCACAATAGATTAATGCAACAGAAATTAAAGAATGAATAAAATCAATTTTGCTTAATCTTTCTGCTAAAAATTCTGTTCCATTATCAATAATAATCTTTAAAAGATAATTTCCCGCTAAATCAATTATTGTCCCAACTAATATAAAAAGAATAATCAAAAGCATTACAAATTTATATTTTCGAACAATTTCCCAATAACATTTAAAATTATACTTAAAATCAATATGCTTTTTTTCTCGTATTTCCATTAAAATAAACTAACAAATTATTCTTTTAAAGTTATCTTATCTTTTCATACTCCTCAAAGAATAAGGGGGGATAATTTAAAATAATTAGTAGTAATCTAGAATAATTGAGAATAATTATTAGTAGTTTAAAATAATTAGTAGTAATCTAGAATAATTGAGAATAATTATTAGTAGTTTAAAATAATTAGTAGTAATCTAGAATAATTGAATTAATCTAACATCCGGTAAACTAAAGATAAATTCAAAAGTTTTATATAATCTTGGAATATAAGAATATTGCTGGGTAATTGCTGTCGATCGCAAGAGTATACAAAAATATCCAAAAGATATATTGGCTTGCGGTTGGGGAAGGTCCGCTCACCTCTGACTTTCAGTCAGACCATTTAATGTGGAATTGGCTTCGCAAGAAGTATACAGTAATGCATATCCCTGGAACAGAAACGACACAGCCTTCATGGATGTTATGAACCTTGCGGGGAACTAAGAAATGAAGGATTTGATGAAACGCCGAATAAAATCGGAGTTCAAAATAAAATTTATTTTATTTTGAATTGTCATATCAATTGGTGCAAGTTCAGTATGAACGCTTAGTTGAATGCAATAAAATCACTTTTGCTTAATTTAATTAAACAAATGATTTACAGAAAGCGGCCTATAGCCCAGCAAAATTTAAAAAATTAAAATATATAACTAACAAATGGCAGACGATAAAATATCTTTACCAATGGGTTCTGGTGGATTAACTAGATACAATGAAGAAGATAATCAAGGAATAAAAATAAAACCAGAAGTAGTAATCGGAGTTTTAATTGCGATTGTCTTATTTGAAATTGTATTAAGACTAATTGATTAAGAATTAAACAAAAAAAATAAACTTAAATTTGTATTAATTTATCTTAATTTAGACATATTCAAATATTTTTAAATATCTTTTAAAATACCAAAATTTTGAGATTTAGACAGAATTAATCTCAGACGAAACCGGTGACACAAAAAAGGTTATTCTATTGAAATAATTTTAAAGAGATTTGTTTAATATTCTTAAGATATAACAAGATTTATAAACGAGTGTTATAATATTATAACATATGTTAGATAAATATAACAGATACAATTTATTGAAATTGTTTTTAGATTCATCCACTGAAAGTTTTAGATTAAGGGAAATTGCAAGATTAACTAAAATATCTCCGCCCTCTGTAATGAATTATCTTAAGGATTTTGAAAAAGAAGGACTAATTCAAAAACAAATAAAAAGGAAAATCCCATTTTACACAGCAATAAGAGATAACTCAAATTTTGTGCTTTATAAAAAATTAAGCATCATATTTGAATTAAATAATTGTGGATTATTAGATTATTTATGGGACAAATTATCCCCCGAAACAATTGTTCTTTACGGAAGTTTTGCAAAAGGAGAGTCAATAGAGAATTCTGATGTTGATTTATTTATCTTAGGAAAAGAGAGAAAAATAATAATCACCAATTTTGAGAATAAAATGAATAAGAAAATTCATTTATTATTTAAGGAATCTATGGGGGATATTTCAAATGAATTAAAAAATAATATTTTAAATGGGATGATTTTAAGGGGATATCTCAAGGTGTTTTAAAATGATAATTAAGATAACTCCAGATAAAGAAAAAGTGAAATCAATTTTGCAATTAATTAAAGAAAGAGAAGAATTTGTTTCTTCAATTGACCATGAGAAATTTTCAACAAATGCATCTGAAAATTACTATGAGATAATTAAAGAATTAGCTAGTGCATTATTGTTGCTGGATGGATTAAAAACAACTGGCGAATATGCACATAAGGATTTAATTGACTATCTTATTAATTATCGGGAATTTACAGAATCAGATACTTTATTTATGAATGATTTAAGAATAAAAAGAAATAATTGTACATATGATGGAAAAAAAATAAATCCAAGTTATCTGATTAATAATCAAAAGAGAATATTGGAGCTGATAGAAAAATTAAAGAAAACAATTAAAAATAAATTGTGATAAACTGATATTCTGAATGATACAGATAAAAATATCAATTTTTCAAATATCAGAATTGAAAACTTTGGAAGCAGTCAATATCTATTTGATAATATAATATTAAGAGATAGAAAACAAACCATTACTCTTTTAGAAAATACTAAAAAAAGAAATTTGTTTAATGATGATTTTGAAAAATTCTGGAAAAAAGAAGAAAAAGAAAGTTCAATTTTAAATTTACGATTACCTTTTATTTTACAGAGTTATTTGGCATGATTCAATTAATCTATTCAGAAGTTAATTTTATCCCTATCTTCAAAATTTCGATAAGTATATAAATATCTATTTACTTAAAGATATATATCGGAGAAGCACAATAATTTCTAAAAAAATTAAAATGAAAAACCTAAAAAACAATTAATAATGGGAGACCTTTTCTAAAATGATCGAAGTTGAAAGAGAAAGAAAAATGGCAGAACACCTTTATTACGTAAGCCTAAAATATTCTAAAACAGGAGATGTCATTCTTAATTTAATGAGTAGATGGGAAAAAATGATTGATAGAAGTATGGAAGTTCTATTAAAAAAAGCACTTAAAGAAAAAAAGATTATTGAAATTCCAATTGCTCCAAAAGCTAGAGAAAACGCGACAAGAAAACTTTATAGAAACCCTATGGTCACCGAAGTTTTAGATTTATATTCTATGTTTAGAAGATTACCCCAATCAGACAAATTAAAAGAACATGAATTCAGAAAAAATGTTGCTTTGAGAATTATGGATAATGGAAAAGAAATTGAAGCAAATATGGAAAAACTAAAATATTGGAATGAACTTTTAAACAATTTTGTAAAATTTGTGCAAACCCAAAAAGATAAAACCAAAAAATAAATAAAAAAATTTCTTCTTAATTATTTGCAAATATTTGTAACTATCTAGTAATAACTAAAACAAAAGATTTATAAATATAAATAAATTATAAAGTTTATGGAATATCTAACTAGACCAAAACCAGACTCAAATTTAATACTCGAGGTTTGCGGTAATAATTATCCTCTTTTAAATTCTATTTGCTTTGGACTAAAAGAAACACCATTAAAAGAAATTTATCCTTATTTGAATCTAGAAGAAACATTGATTTTTGCAGGAACTTCTTGGAAGAATAGAAAATATAACCCTGATTTTTATAATGAAATTGTTAAAGGTAAACCAAAAAAAGAAGATATAAGATTAAATCTATTTGACGATGAGTTTACAAAAAACAATCAAGATATTTTATATGATATATTCAATGAAACATTTAAAACGGGATTTGGATGGTTAAGAAATAAAAGTAATATTTCTGATGAAAAATCAGAAAAATTAAAAAAATATGCTAAAATGAATCCATTTTCTAATATTCCTCTTAAAGAAAGATTAAACAGAGTTAATGATGAGGATATTGAAACCTTAAAAAATAAATTATTAACCTCAACAAAAAATTATATTTTTGAAAAAGATTATCGTGGCGGAACCTATGAAAAAAACCAAGTAGTTATGAAATTTCAACCGGTTTATTCCAATAAAGGAGATATTAAAAAGAATTATGCTCTTGAAATCATGAGAATTTTAAAAGATTATCCCACAAAATATTTAAAAATAGAAAATACCGATGATGTTAACTTAAAAGATAATTATCCGTCTGATTCTCAAGAAAATTCTCAAGACAATTCTCAACATCCTTAAAGAAACATCTAGATTATTTGTTAGATTATTTGTTAGATTATTTGTTAGATTATTTATTAATTTTAACAAAGTTTTTAAGTTTAAAATATCTATTTAAAATATGTCTAAATAATAAATCATCAATCATTTAATAATAAATCTCCCATTATTACTCATAGACAATCCATTATAAATCATAGATCATCAATTACAAATCATTCATTTAATAATATTCAAGACATGATGGTAGTTGCGTAGTGGTAGCGTACAAGGCTGTGGACCTTGTGGTCCGGGTCCGATTCCCGGCTACCATCCTTGATATTTAATATTTAAATTAATGAAAAAATAATTAATGAAAAAATAATTAATGAAAAAATAAAATGGCAGAAAAATATGAAACAGTAAAGGGTTTCAAGGATAATATCGGAGAAACCGCAAGAATAAGAGAAAAAATAAAAGAAATACTGACAAGAACATTCAAAAATTATGGCTTTTCTCCTGCTGAAACTCCAACAATAGAATATGAAAAATTTGTAAAAGGAAATTTAAATAATGATTCAAAAAATGAAGAGAATAAAGATGACAAAAGTAATGATAATAGGGAGGATGATAATAATAATAATAATAACCAAGATGAAGCAATATCGGATATTTTCAAATTAAAAGACAAAGGAAACAGAGATTTGGCCCTGAGATATGAATTTACATTTCAATTAAAAAGAATTGTATTAAATAAAAAACTTCCATTCAAAAGGTATCAAATAGGAAGTGTATTCAGAGATGAACCGGTTTCTTCAAACAGAGTAAGGGAAATAACTCAGTGTGATGTAGATACTGTTGGCTCAAATCTTAGAGATAGTGCAGAAATTCTTGCATTATCCAACGAAGTTTTAGAAAAATTAAATATCCCCTCTGAAATTTATGTAAATAGTAGAAAATTATTAAATGAAATTTTAGAAAAAGAAAAAATCAAGCCAGAATACAAAGAAATGGTAATAAAAGAAATGGATAAGTTAGATAAATTAGAGGAAAAACAAATAAAGGAAAATTTAAAAAAATATCAAGCAGAAAAGATTTTAGATATAATCAAAAATTCAGAAAAATTCTTTGACAAATATAAAAGTTATGAAGACATCAAAAAAATAAAAGAATATTGCAATGAATATGGAATAAAAATTATATTCTCTCCAAGTTTAGCAAGAGGGCTTTCATACTACAACGGAATAATCTTTGAAATAAAAATAAAAGGAAAAGAAATGAAAGAATCAATTCTTGGCGGGGGGGAATATTTTGTAAATGGAGTTCAATCAGTCGGAATCTCATTTGGTTTAGATAGATTGACACAAATAGCAAAAATCTCTGACGAAGAATTAAAAAATGAAAAAATTGGGTGTATTATTATCTCAATAAATCAAGATGAAGAATCAATAAAAGCAGCACAATTTTTAAGACAAAATAATATTTCTTGTTTTATCCTAGAAAAAATTTCAAAAGCATTAGAATATGCAAATTCTGAATCAATCCCCTATGTTATTTTTATTGGGGAAGAAGAAATAAAAAGCAAAAAATTAAAACTTAGAGATATGAAAACAGGAAAAGAATCTTTATTCTCATTAAAAGAATTAGTAAAAAAACTCAAATAAAAAAATAAGAATTCATAAACCGAATAACCAAAAGATTTAAATACTTCTGTTGTTACTTAAAAATAGTAATAATTAACAAGAAATAATAAACCACCAACAATAAACTAAACAATTTAAAAAATAAAAACAAACACAAAATGGCCGAAGGATATTATTTACATTTATATGAAAGCAGAGAAGTTCCAGGAATGGCAATTGCCTTATTATCAGATATTCATGGAATTATGGATTTAGATATAGCTTTAAATCGAACTACCTTTTCATTAGTTGGAAAAAAAGCATTTGTTGATTATATGCCTGCAATGCAAGGTAAAAAAGTAACAAGCGACCTTATGAGGAATGAATTTCCAGATTCATTAGAGTCAGTTATTAGGGGAATAGAATTCGAAACAGAACCCGCAATAAAAAGAGTATTATTAAATTTAGAAACTGATCAAAATTATAATCCCTCCAGAAGAATACTTACAATAACTTCTGAAGAAATGAAAAGAATTAATTCTCTTGAATTATCATTAAAATCAAAAAACATAGATAAAGAAGAAAAAATAAAAATAGAACAAGAATTAAATGAAATCAGAATAAATAAAACAAAAGACAAATTAGAAAATCAAGATAAAGAAGAATTAAAAAAAATTTTTAAAGAATATCCTGTATTAATTTTTCCGGAAATAGATAGAAAAGAAAATTCAGAAACAAAAAATAAAATAAACAAAGTAAAAATTTACGAAATTTCTGAAGAAATTTTATTAAACGCTTACAAAAATGGGGTATTTGAAGGAAATCATGTCCCAAATATTCTTTTATTAAAAGATAAAACATTAGCAAGGTTATATGGAGAATTTGGAACAAGAGTTTCTAATGCATTAAAAACATCTAGATTAAGAAACAAAACCGGTGGAGAAAACATTGAAGAATTAAAACAATCTTTAAAAGAATTGCAAGAAATTGGAAGTCTTACAGGGGAAGCTTATAATGACTTGTTAATAGAAAAAAATAATTTAATAGAAAAACATAATGCACTTATAATGGACTATAATAAATTACAAAAATCAACAGACAATTACAAGATTTTAGTATCCAATTCTACTGCATCCGAAGTTAGATTGATGGATAAAGTAACTGAAATTGAAACAAAAAATAAGGCATTAGACGAAAAAAATAAAGCATTAGAAGAAAAAATGAAAGAGCAAGAACTGGTCCTTAAAATAGCAGAAGAACAAAAAATTAGTTCAGATGATATTGAAAAAAGATTATTAAATATTGGAAAAAGTGGAAAAAGAGATAGCGGATTAGGTTTTGATATTGTCAGTGGGGAAGATTTGTTTAACCCGGCAACATATAATCAATATTCTGATCAAAACAAAGAAAAAGATAAAGATTTAGAAAAAGATAATAAGAAAAATTAAAAAAATAGAAACATTGAAGAAAAAGTAACTGAAACAAAAAAAACATTAGCTTGTGCAGGAAAAGAAATAAATAATCAAAAAGTTTGCAGTCAATTGATATATAATTTGGGGGAAAATAAATAATTTATTCAATGAAATATCCAAAACTCCAAGATTGTATCATTATAACGAGGTTGATGCATTAAATGAAAAAAGCAATACTCTTATTCAAGCCTATCTTAAAGAATATGTTTATAGGGATAAATAATTTTAATTTTAAAAAATAATTTTATTCTTGAAAAATATCTTAATAAGTATGTTTTTTCTAAAAATACAAATTTAAAAGTTCTTACTAAAAAAATTAAGAAATTAAAAAATAAAAAAAGAAAAAATAAAATAAAATCTCTTTGCTTAATTAATAGTTTCTGCTTTTAACCAAAACAAGAACTCCAGCCATTATCCCAAAGATTGGTCCGAAAACAAATCCATTTGGCGGCAATATCAAAGTCATTACACTTAAGAACAAAATAAATATTGCTGATTCTTTTGG